>JALSIO010000446.1 GCA_026989995.1 Myxococcales bacterium | reverse complement strand
CGTGCGGTCGAAGCGCACCACCCGGCCCGACCCCTGCGCCCAGGGCTTCCGCGGCGGCCCGGAGACGTCGGGGTCCTTGAAGGTCAGGATGGTGAAGCCGTTGGCGATGACGCGGACCTCGTCCACGGGGATCCAGTTCGAAGCGCGGACCCGGATGTTCAGGTTCACCGTGCTGCCCCCCGGCACCAGGGTGCCCCCGAGCCCGGCGGTGTTGCTCCCATCATCCACGGTGAACTCGATCATCGGACCGGTGGTGCCGAACATGTTGCCCGCGATCACGTTGGCGTCGAGCACGGAGGCAACCATGGCCGCCGGATCGTCCCCGGTTCCGAGCACGTAGGTCCGCCCGTACCCGGCGGCCTCCACGGTGATCCGGTGCGAATCGGAGACGGCCGTGCCCCCGATGAAGGGGACGGGGCCCGACGGGGTGCTGTCCCCCACCTGGTTCAGGAGCGAGAGCCAATCCCTCCGGACCTCCAGGTAGTCGTCGATGTCGGTCCCGTTCAGGATCTCCATCACGTCGAAGTCGATGTTCCGGAAGCCGTCCGGATTCGGGACCCCGGAGCCTCCCGGCCCGAGGACATCGTCGTCGAGCAGGACGTCGTTGGGCGGAGCCGTGATGGGAAGGTCCGGATCGTAGCCGATGTTGTTGAAGAATCCGATCACCGTGAGTCCGGAAAAGCCGGCCCGCGGGTGGTTGTACTGGACCACCTCGGCCCCACGGGCGCGGAGCGAGGAGAAGATCCAGTTCGGCGCCACGAACTCGTCGTCGATCGAACCGTCGCGGCGGGCGGTGGGATCGACCGGGAGCGGCCAGGCGTTGATGTGCCCGATGGAGTTCGGGAAGACCGGCGGATTCGGCACCGTGGTGGTGGTCTCGCTCCCCACGATGGACGTGATCCGATCCCCGATCCCGAGAGAAGCGATCACCGGACCGTAGTCGAGGTGGAAGTCGTGGTCGGTGCTGACCATCACCTCGACGCCCTCGGCCGCAAAGCTCGCCACCCGATCCCGCGGCGGCGCCGAGGCATCGAGGCTCCGGGCCGAGTGGATGTGGAAATCGGCCGAGAGCGCGTTCGGGACTTCGGCGACCCGGCTGAGCCGCGCGCGCACACGCCGGGTGCGGCCCTCCCGCACCCGCACCCGCCGTCGGGAGACGGTGTACTCGGGGCCCCGGGAGAAGTAGAGCTCGTAGCGCCCGGGCCGAAGCGAGACGCTCCCGGTCCCGTCGGCGAGATACACGAAGTTCCTCTGGCCCGGGCCGCCCCCGAAGCTCTCCGGAAGGATGTCCTCCTGCGGACCGGAGACCGGCAGCACGAAGGCGTCGAAGTCGTGCCCGAGCCGCGGATTCGGGACGTCGAGCCCCACGATGGTGACCTTCGCGGGCACGAGGGGATCGCTCGCCCCGGGCACGCGCTCGAAGACCTCGAAGGTCACCGTGCCCTTGCCGCTCATGGCGGGCACGGGGACGAGGGTGTTGGAGCCCGCCGAGACGACGACGCCGGCCACGGTGACCGGGTCGCGCTCCTCGGCCCGGAACTCGAGATCGTAGGTGCCCTCGGGCAGCACCACGCCGGAGAAGGCCCCGGTGGCCGGATCGGTCCGGAAGTGGGTCACCGGCGCACCGGTGGCGAAGCCGGGGACCGCGGGCCCGCCCACCCGGGTGGCGATCACGCTCGCCGCCACGGCCGGGGCGTCGGTGGCCGAGACGAAGCCGGAGACGGTGCCGGTGGCGAAACCGGTGCGGGCGGCGAGCTCCGGGATCATGTCGTTGGCCACCGAGGCCACGTCGTTGCGGTCGCCCACGTAGATGCGCCGGGTGTAGGTGAGGCTCGCGCCCGCGGCGAGGGATCCGGCCGGGGAGTTCCCGAAGGCGGTGATGTTGTTGCCGCTCACGCCGAAGAGCGTGTTGACCGGGGTGACGGTCGGAGGCGTCGGGCCGGGGCCGTCCGGGTCGAGGGCGAACTCCACGCCGAGCAGCCCGTAGGAGACCTCGCCGGCCGGAGTCCCGCTGGTGGGATCCATGATGCCGTCGGCGGGTCCGAGGTTGCCGGGCCCGGCCGAGAAGGCCGGGAGCTCGATGGCCGGAAAGGGGTTGGCGAGGTCGAGCTCGACGTGGTCGAAGCCGCGGTTCGGGAGCGGCGAGAAGGGGACGATGGCCCGCGAGGTCCAGACGAAGACGTCGAGAAGCCCGCCGAGCAGCGGTGCGCTCGAACCGCTGGTGTTGGTGACGGTGGTGCGCACGGTGAGGAAGGGGTCGCTCCCGGCCGCGATGTACTCGGTCACGACGCGGAGGTCCGACGCCGGGACCGGCGGGTCGAAGCCGAGGAGGACGCCCTCGACCCGGACGGTGGCGGTGGTGGCCGTGGTCGACGCGCTGATGGTGCAGGTGGGGCACTCGGCGCTCGGGCCGTAGAGGATGAAGTTGCTGGTGGACAGTCCGCCCACGGTGAAGAGCTGCGCGAGCTGGTCGTTGTTCCGGCCGACCCGGCCGAGGTCGATGAGCGAGCCGCCGGTGAAGCCCGCCTCGCTCTGCTTGGGCGGCGGGCTCACGCCCGGGGGGAGATCGGTGCGGAGGGCGGCGTCGTCGATGATGGCCTCCACCACGCCGTTCGAGAGGTACCAGTCGTCGACGCCTCCGTCGGCGTCGCTTCCTCCGAAGAGCAGC
>JALSIO010000445.1 GCA_026989995.1 Myxococcales bacterium | reverse complement strand
AGGGGGGGGTACCAGAGGGGGCGCTGCCGGGCTGCCCGCGAGGATCCGCATCCTCTACAGCGCCCCGGCCTTCGCCGGGGCGGCCATGGCGATTCCCATCGGTGTGCTCATGCCGCGCTTCTACAGCGACGTCGTGGGTGCGCCGCTCGGTGCCGTGGCCATCGCCATCGCCGCCGCCCGGGCCTTCGATGCGCTCACGGATCCCGTGATGGGCTGGGTCTCGGACCACACCCGCACCCGCTGGGGCCGCCGCAAGCCCTGGATCGCGCTGGCAGCGCCCTTCGCCGCCGCCTCCTTCATCGCGCTCTTCGCGCCTCCGGCCTCCCTCGGCCCCGAAGGGGCGGCCTTCTGGTTCGCCGCGAGCTTCACCCTCTTCTTCCTCTTCTCCACCATGCTCGAGATCCCCTACGCGGCCCTCGGGGCCGAGCTCAGCCCGGACTACCGCGAGCGGTCGAGCCTCTTCGCGACCCGGGCCGCCTTCGCCGCCGCCGGGACCATCGTGGCCTCGCTCCTCCCGACCCTCCTGCACGCCGCCGGCACCGCGGACGAGCGGATCGCCTTCCGCCAGATGGCCTTGCTCTACGCCGCGCTCCTGCTCGCCCTCGGCGTCGGGCTGGTCCTCGGGGTGCCCGAGCGCCGGGACTACCTGCGCCGGCCCTCCAACCCTCTCGTGCCCGGCGTGCGGCGGGCACTGCGCAATCGGCCCTTCCGGATCCTGCTCCTCGCCGGCATCGTGAGCGCCATCCCGGCCGCGATCCCCGCCCTGCTGATGCCCTTCTACGTCCGCTACGTGCTCGTCCCGGAGCAGCCCACCCGCGCGGTGGGGCTGCTGCTCTTCGTCTACCTCGGCGCCGGCCTTCTCTTCGTGCCGCTTTGGCTGGCGGTGGCCCGGCGGGTGGGCAAGCTGCCGGCCTTCCTCACGGCGAGCGCCATCGGGATCGCCGGGAGCCTGCTCTTCTTCGTCGCCGGGCCGGGGGAGATCGGCTTTGCCGCGGCGGTGTACCTGCTGACCGGGTCCGTCTCCATGGCGGGCAATTTCCTGGTTCCGTCCATGGCGGCGGACGTGATCGACTACGACGAGCTGCGCACGGGCCGACGGCGCGAAGCGCAGTACACCAGCTTCTGGGCCCTCATCCCCAAGCTGGTCGCGATCCCGGGCTCCTCGATCCCCCTGGCGATCCTCGCCGCCGCCGGCTACGTGCCGGGCCGGCCGCAGCCGGAGGCGGTGCTGTTCTGGATCCGGTTTCTCTACTCGCTCTTTCCGGCGGGCTTCTACCTCGCGGGCTGGTGCATCCTGCTCCGCTACCCGATCTCCGAGGAGGTCCACCGGTCGATCCGCCGGGGCATCGCCTCCCGCGCGCGGGGCGAGGCGGTCCGGGATCCGCTCACCGGACAGTGGCTCCACCCGGACGGCGCGACGGGCGTGGACGACGCGCTCGGCTGGCACCTCGACCACTTCTCCGCCGCCGAGCTCCGGCTCCTCGCGGAGCGGGGTGCCGGGCCGCTCCGGCGCCGCATCGGCCTGCGCCTTGCCGGGGCTGCGGCGGCCGCGGCCGCCTTCGGCGGGCTGGCGGCCGCCGGGGTGCGCGACCTCGGGACCGCGCCGCCCCTTTCCACGGTGCTCGCGGTGGTGGGGGCGGGGCTGTCGGTGACGGCGGCGGGCTTCGAGGCGCTTCGGCTCCGGGCGGCCGTGCGGCTGGCCAGCCAGCCCGCTCCCCGTACGCTGCTGCGGAGGCGTCTCGCCGCCCTCGGCGGCGCATCGCCCGCGATTCCGCGCGAGACCGGCGCTCGGGTTCGCGAAGGCGCCGGGCCCGGGCCGCCCCGGGCCGCGCCCGGGCCGGAGGGCTCCGGCCGGGCGTCGCCGACTCAGCGCAGCTCGTAGTCCTCGAGCCGCGGCTCGGCCAGCTCCTGGCGGAAGCGGTCGTAGGTCCACGGCCAGGCGGTGGGCAGGCCCTCGTCGTCGAGGTACCAGCTGCGGCAGCCACCGGTGGCCCAGATGGTCTTCTTCGCCGCCTCCCGACGCTCGGCGTCGAAGCGGCCCATGGCCTCGCGGGAGACGGAGATCTCGCGGCAGACCCCCGCGGCGACCCGCTCGACGAGCTTCAGGATGTAGGCGAACTGCAGCTCTGCGACGTCGATGAGCGAAAAGTTCCCGACCGGCGCGTTGGGCCCGTTCAGCATGAAGAAGTTGGGAAAATCCGGAACGCTGATGGCCAGATAGGCGAAGGGTCCGCGCTTCCAGACCTCGTCCAGGGCCACGCCTCCCCGCCCGGTGACGACCATCGGCCGGACGAAGCGGTCGACCTCGAAGCCGGTCGCGAGGACCAGCACGTCGAGGTCCACCCGCTCACCCGCCTTCGTCCGCACGCCGTGGGGCTCGATCCGCTCGATTCCCTCGGTCACGACCCGGGCCTGGGGCTTTTGGATGGCCTCGTAGAAGTCGGGGGAGAGCACGAGGCGCTTGCAGGTGGCCCGGTAGTCCGGTCGCAGCTTCTCGCGGAGCACCGGGTCGCGGACGTTCTTCTCGAGGTTCTCCACGCAGGCCTGGTGGATGGCCGCGAGCACCGGGGAATCCGGCTTCATCAGGTTGTTGGCGAAGCCCTCGATGAATCCCTTGGAGACCGCCTGGCGGATGGCCTGGATGGCCTCCGGCAGCTTCCGGAAGCGCGC
>JALSIO010000444.1 GCA_026989995.1 Myxococcales bacterium | reverse complement strand
CCTCCGGGAGGCCGGCGTGCGGCTGCTCACCCTCGGTCAGTACCTGCAGCCCTCTCCCGCCCACCTCCCGGTGGAGCGCTTCGTTCCGCCGGAGGAGTTCGAGCGCTGGGCGGAGCGCGCCCGGGAGCTCGGCTTCGAGGAGGTCGCCGCGGGGCCCCTGGTGCGGAGCTCCTACCGCGCCGAGCGCCTCGCGGGTCGCCTCGCCCCGCCGCAGGGCTTTCGGTAAGCTCGCCCCGCCGTGGCCGGGGGGTGCGGCCCGGATCGGGCGCCGGGCCGGCTGCACCGGGTGCCCGGAGCTCTCCCACCAGGGCAGCGGTCCGGCGGCGTCCGGGCGGCGGAGGCCGCCGCCTCGAAACGCCGCTCGCAGGGCCGGGCACGGGACGGACGCATGGCGGTACGGGTCGTCAAGGTCAAGCGGCACGAGAAGCTCGGCTGGGCCGAGCGGCTGTACCTGCCCGCCATCGTGAAGGGCCTCGCGACCACGAGCGGGCACTTCTTCCGCAATCTCAAGGGTTTCATCACCGGCCGGCGCACCGCCTTCGTGGTGCAGTACCCCGAGGAACGCGTCGACTACCCCGACGCCTTCCGGGGCATGCCGGTGCTCGTCCAGCTTCCCGACGGGATGCCACGCTGCGTGGCCTGTGGGCTCTGCGAGTTCGCCTGTCCGACGGACTGCATCTCGATCGTGCCCGGGGAGCTGCCCGATCGCGGCATCGAGCGCTACCCGGAGGCCTTCGACATCGACATCTCCCGGTGCATGTTCTGCGGGCTCTGCGAGGAGGCCTGCCCCGAGGAGGCCATCGTGATGAGTCGGGAGGTCGAGCTCGCGAGCTTCGACCGCGAGTCGATGATCTTCCACAAGGAACAGCTGCTCGTGCCCGAGGCGTACCTGAAGCGGCGGCTCGAGTTCCTGCGGGCCGAGTACGAGCGGGAGGACGCCCCGCCCGTCCGGCGCGAGCCGCAGCAGCCCGACGCGGAGCAGGCCTGATGGAGGACTACGGCTCTCGGGCGCTCCGGGTGCTCCTGCAGGAGCTTCCGCACGCCGTGCGCGGCACCCACGCCCAGCACGGGGACGCCACCGCCTTCGTGGACCGGGAGGCGATCCCCGAGGTGCTCCGGATCCTCCGCGACACCCCGGATCTGCACTTCGAGATGCTGACCGACCTCACCGCCGTCGACTACCTCGGCGAGCAGCCGCGCTTCGAGGTCGTGTACCACTTCTACTCGGTGGCGAAGAACCACCGGGTCCGCGTCAAGACCCGTGTTCCCGAGGACGACCCGGTGGTTCCGAGTGCCGTGTCCCTCTACGCCTCGGCCAACTGGATGGAGCGGGAGGTCTTCGATCTCTACGGCATCCGATTCGAGGGGCACCCCGACCTCCGGCGCATCCTCCTCTACGACGAATTCGAGGGCCACCCGCTGCGCAAGGACTACCCGAAGGAGAAGCGCCAGCCGCTCGTCGGCCCGGAGAACTGAGATGCATCGGGAACCCGCGATTCTCCGCGACGGCGTCCTCGAGGACGACCTCGAGCGAGATCTCCACACCGAGCACCAGGTGCTCAACATGGGGCCCTCGCACCCGGCCACCCACGGCACCGTCAAGTTCCTGATCGAGCTCGACGGCGAGGAGATCGTGAAGCTCGACGTGCAGGTGGGCTACCTGCACCGCGGCTTCGAGAAGGAGTGCGAGAGCGGCACCTGGTACCAGTGCATCCCCTACACGGATCGCCTGAACTACAACTCCGCCATCCTGGCCAACCTCGGCTTCTGCATGGGGGTCGAGAAGCTCCTCGGGATCGAGACGCCGGAGCGCTGCCAATGGCTGCGCGTGCTCGCGGGGGAGCTCTCGCGCGTCGCCGACCACCTCACCCGCTGCGGGGCGGCCTGCCTGGAGCTCCAGGCCATGACCCCCTTCCTCTACGGCATCGAGGCCCGCGAGCTCACCTGGGATCTGCTCGAGCTGCTCTGCGGGGCCCGGGTCACCTCGAACTACATCCGCATCGGCGGGGTCAAGCACGGGCTGACTCCCGGGTTCCCGGAGAAGTGCCGGGAGTCGATCCGCCGGATTCGCGAGCTTCTCGCCGATTTCGACGCCGTGGTGACCAGCAACCGGATCTTCGTGGACCGGCTCAAGGGGACGGGCATCCTCTCGAAGGAGGACGCCCTCCGCTACGCCGTCACCGGCCCGCTGCTCCGCGCCTCGGGGGTGCCCCTCGACCTGCGCAAGGACGAGCCCTATCTCGTCTACGATCAGCTCGACTTCGACGTTCCCATCGGCGAAGTGGGCGACAACTACGACCGCTACCTGGTCTGCGTGGAGGAGATGCACCAGAGCCTGCGCATCGTCGAGCAGTGCCTCGACAAGCTCGAACGCCTCGGCCCGGGGCCCGTGAACGTCATGGATCCACGCGTGCGCTGGCCGGCCAAGGGTCGGGTCTTCAACCACATGGAGGAGCTGATCCAGCAGTTCAAGGCCGTCACCGAGGGGCCCATGGTGCCCGCCGGCGAGGCCTATGTGGCCATCGAATCCGCCAACGGCGAACTCGGTTTCTATCTCGTCTCGGATGGGAGCGCCACGCCGGTGAAGGTCCGCTGCCGTCCGCCGAGCTTCATCAACCTGCAGCCCATGGAACGGATGGTCCGCGGCTCGCTCCTCTCGGACATCATCCCGACC
>JALSIO010000443.1 GCA_026989995.1 Myxococcales bacterium | reverse complement strand
TCGTGCTGCTCTCCATCCTCGGCACGCTGCACGCTACGGTGCTGGTGGGCCCGCGCATCGCCTACGCGATGGCCCGCGATGGCCTCTTCTTCCGGGTGGCCGAGCGGGTCCATTCCACCTGGCAGACACCGGGCTGGGCTCTGCTCGTGCAGGGTGCGCTCGCGGTGGGCCTGTTGCTGGTGCTGCGCACCTTCCCCTCCGCGCTCGACTACACGACCTTCGCGATCGTGCTCGCGACCCTGGCCGACGTGGCGGCGCTCTACCGGCTCCGCTTCCGCCGGCCCGAGGCGCCGCGCCCCTACCGGGCGTGGGGCTACCCGGTGGTCCCCGGCCTCTACTTCCTGGCGAACGGGGGCATCGCCTGGGCGATGCTGGCCGGTCGTCCCTTCGAGTGCCTCGTGGGCCTCGGCATGGCGGCGGTCGGGGTCCCGCTCTACTTCGCCTTCCGGCGGGCGGCCCGGGGGCCGGGCGCGCTTGCAGTGAGGTGATTTCCCCAATAGCCTAGGGCGATTAGGCCGCCCGAAGGCCATGCCCGGGGCGGTCGCCGGCCGGTCCGGGCCGAGGTCGCCGGCTGCGTGCTACGGAAGCAGGGCCTGCGCCGGTCCGGTGGCGGCGGACCGCGGGGCGGGGCAGGGGGCGGAAGGCGAGCATGCGCCACGATTTCGACAAGCTGAACCGGCTTCCCCCCTACGTTTTCGCGGAGGTCAACGCCCTCAAGCTGGCCGCCCGGCAGGCCGGCGAGGACATCGTCGACCTCGGCATGGGCAACCCCGACCTGCCCACGCCTCCCCACGTGGTCGAGAAGATCTGCGAGGCGGCGAGAAACCCCCGCAACCACCGCTACTCGGCGTCACGGGGGGTGCCGAACCTCCGCCGCGCCATCTGCGAGTGGTACCAGCACCGCCACGGCGTCGAGCTCGACCCCGAGGAGGAGGCGGTGGCGGTGATCGGCGCCAAGGAGGGCCTCTCCCACTTCGTGCTCGTCACGGTGGGTCCCGGCGACGTCGTGCTCTGCCCGGATCCGACCTACCCCATCCACCAGTACTCGGTGATCATCGCGGGCGGCGACCTCCGAAAGGTCCCGCTCACGCCGGACTCGGACTTCGTGGACAACCTCGAGGTCGCCCTCTCGCGGACCTGGCCGCGGCCGAAGCTGCTGATCCTCTCCTTTCCCCACAACCCGACCACCCACGTGGTGGACCGCGCCTTCTTCCAGCGAATCGTGGACTTCGCCCGGGCCCACGAGCTGATGGTGGTGCACGACTTCGCCTACGCCGAGATCTGCTTCGGCGGCTACCGGCCGCCGAGCATCCTCGAGATCCCGGGGGCCCGGGAGGTGTGCATCGAGCTCGTCTCTCTCTCGAAGAGCCACTCGATGGCGGGCTGGCGGGTGGGCTTCGCGGCGGGCAACCGCGAGATGGTCCACGCCCTCGCGCGGATCAAGAGCTATCTCGACTACGGCATCCCGCAGCCGATCCAGATCGGCGCCATCGTGGCCCTGCGCGGACCGCAGGACTGCGTCGACGAGGCCGTGGCCGAGTACCGGGCCCGGCGGGACGCGCTTATCGACGGCCTTGGCAAGGCCGGGGAGGGCGCCTGGAAGATCGAGAAGCCGCTCGGGACCATGTTCGTCTGGGCACCGATCCCCGAGCCCTTCCGCGGCCTGGGATCGCTCGAGTTCTCCAAGCGCCTGCTTCGAGAGGCCGGGGTCGCGGTCTCGCCGGGGATCGGTTTCGGCGAGATGGGCGAGGGCTTCGTGCGCTTCGCGCTGGTGGAAAACCGGCACCGGATCCGCCAGGCCGTCCGCGGCATCCGGCGCTTCCTGCGGGATCCGGGGAGGGTGCAGCATGGCGGTTGAGCGCCCGGTGGGGGTGGGGCTGATCGGCCTGGGCACCATCGGGACCGGCGTGGTCAAGGTGTTGCAGCGGAACGCGGAGCGGATCCGGGATCGGCTCGGCTTTCCGCTCCGGCTGCTCCGCATCGCCGACCTCGACCTCGATCGGGACCGGGGCGTGGACCTCTCGGGCATCCGCTTCGACGCCGATGCCGAGGGGCTGATCCGGGATCCCGACGTGGAGGTGGTGGTCGAGCTGGTCGGCGGCACCGGCGCCGCCCGTCGCCTCTCCCTGGCGGCCATCGGGGCGGGCAAGCCCCTGGTGACCGCCAACAAGGCGCTCCTCGCGCTCCACGGGGCCGAGATCTTCGGAGCCGCGGCGCGGCGGGGCGTGGACGTCGCCTTCGAGGCCAGCGTGGGCGGCGGCATCCCGGTGCTGCGGGCGCTGCGAGAGGGGCTTTGCGCGAACGAGATCCTGAGCGTCGCGGGCATCATGAACGGGACCACCAACTACGTGCTCTGCGAGATGGAGCGGACGGGAGAGGACTTCGAGGTGGTCCTGAAGCGCGCCCAGGAGCTCGGCTTCGCGGAGGCGGACCCGACCTTCGACGTGGAGGGCATCGACGCGGCCCACAAGCTCACGCTTCTCGTGGCGATGGCCTTTGGCATCCGGCTGGCGACGAAGGAGATTCCGACGGAGGGGATCCGGGAGATCGCACCGGTGGATCTCGCCGTGGCCCGGGAGCTCGGCTATGCGGTGAAGCTCCTCGGAATCGCCCGGCAGCACGCCGCGGGAGGGGGCGTCGAGGCGCGGGTGCACCCGACGCTCGTCCCGGCGGACAG
>JALSIO010000442.1 GCA_026989995.1 Myxococcales bacterium | reverse complement strand
CCCGGGGATGGGCCCGCCTTCCGATTCTTCGTCCCGCGGTTCGACGGGGACCACGCCGACCGTATACTGCGATTCCCGGCGCGCGCGGCCGCGGTCGCGGCGCCTGCGGGCGCGGCGGCGCGGGTCGGGTGCAGGAGGGATCCGGCATGACGCGGCGAAGGGAAGCCCGAACTCCCCCGCGACGGCGCGCCCGGTTCCGGGGCCTGGTCGCGGCCCTGCCCGTGCTGGCGCTGCTCTCCCAGTCCGCCTGTGTCGGACTCGTCGAGTCCACCGAGGAGGCCGTGCGCCGGAACCCGAAGGGGACCGCGGGTGCGGCCGGCGGCGCGGTGCTCGGCGGCGTGATCGGCGGCCTCGCCGGCGGAAAGAAGTACGCGGTGATCGGAGCCATCTCGGGGGCCCTGCTCGGCGGCGCCATCGGAGGCCAGCTCGACGAGCGAGACCGCCGGCTGGCGGCCGAGGCCGCCGCCCGCGCCCTCGAGAGCCAGCCTTCGGGATACGCCGCCACCTGGTCGAACCCCGACAGCGGCCACTCGGGGAGTGTGACGCCGCTTCGGACGTGGCGGGACGCCAGCGGCCGCTACTGCCGGGAATTCGTGCACACCGTGCGAATCGCCGGGCAGGAGCAGGAGGCCTTCGGAACCGCCTGCCGCCAGCCCGACGGGACCTGGGAGGTCGTGGATCGGGCGGGGAGGAGTGCACCGTGAGTGCGGGTGCGCTGCGGGGGATCGGGATGGCCGGGCTCGTCGTGCTGGCTGGAGCGCTCGCCGGGCCGCCGCGACCCGCAGGGGCCGGCTCCGGGGAAGCCGCGGCAGCGTTCCGCGAGACCGACCGGAATCGGGACGGCTTCGTGGATCGGGGGGAGTTCCACGAGCGGGCGGTGGAGCTCTTCTTCTTCGCGGACCGGGACCGCGATGGCTTCGCCACCGCCCCCGAGCTCGATCGGGTGGTCCTCGGTTCCGGTGGCTGCGCGGCGGCGGACACCGACGGCGACGGCCGGATCTCGCTGGCGGAGTTCGTCGAGCTCCGTTTCGCGCGCTATCGGGCGGCGGACGCCGACGGCGATGGACGCCTCTCCCGGGCGGAGGTCGAGGCCTCCTACGCCACGCGCTGAGCCGGGCATCCTCCCGGTCGCCTCCACGGGGGAGGGCGCTCCCGCGGCCGGGACCGGGGCGGTCACGCGTTCCGGCTGCGGGCTCCCGGCCCGGGCTCCCCCGTTGGAATCCGGGGAGCGCGCCGGCCGCGCCGGGCTCGGGCGGGATTCCCGGGGGCGTTCGGCCGTGCGCGAACGCGGGGGCCGCCCGTCCACCGGACGATCCGGCTCGCACGAGCGGTCACGCGGGAGTCCACGCCGCGCCCCCGTCCACCTTGAGGATGGCGCCGGTGGTGTAGCTCGCTGCGTCGCTCGCCAGGTAGAGGGCCGCGCCCACGATCTCCGCCGGCTCCCCGGCCCGCCGGAGGGGGATGTGCTGCTCGGCCGCGCGGCGGAAGGCCTCACCATCCCAGGACCTGCTGATGTCCGTGAGGAAGGGCCCGGCGAGGATGGCGTTCACGCGGACCTCCGGCGCGAGCGCCCGGGCGAGGCCGAGGGTGAGCGCGTTCAGGCCGGCCTTGGCCGCGGCGTAGGGAAGCTCCCGGGCTGTCGGCTGCACCGCGGCGATGCTGCTGATGTTCAGGATGACGCCCCCGCCGTCGCGCTTCATGCGCTCGCCGAGGAGCGCCGAGAGGCGGAAGGGGCCCCGCAGGTTGACGGCGAGGACCTTGTCGTAGAGCTCGCGGGTGACGCCCGAGAGCGAGTCGTAGAGCGGCGACATGCCCGCGTTGTTGACCAGGATGTCCACGCGGCCGAAGCGCTCGAGGGCACGCGCGGCGAGGGCGTCGCAGTCCTCCCAGCGCCCCACATGGCAGGCCGCACCCTCGCAGCGGCTCCCGGTCTGCTCGCTCAGCTCGCGGGCGAGCTCGGCGCAGACCTCTCCCTTGCGGCTGGCGATCAGGACGGAGGCTCCGGCGCGGGCGAAGGCCCGCGACATCTCGAGCCCGAGCCCGCGGCTGCCCCCGGTGACCACGGCGACGCGTCCGGAGAGATCCACGTCGAGGGGGTTCGACTCGACTCGGGGCACGGCCTCCCTCTTCGCGCAGAGAGCGGATACCGTAATCGGTGGGCTTGCGGGTTGCACGCCGGGCCCCGCCGGAGCCGGCGGCCTCGAGGGCCGCCCCCGCCCCGCGCGCGGCCGCGAAGGGGAGGGGCGTGGATGGCACCTTCGAGCGGGGGAGCGCCGCGGGTCGGCATCGTCGTGGGGGCCGGGGCGAGCGCCGGGCTCGGCGGCGCGCTGTGCCGCCGCATGGCCCGGGCCGGCCTGCACGTGGTGGCGGTGGGCCGCACGCCCGCGAAGCTCGAGGCCCTCGCGCGGGAGGTCCGGGAGCTCGGAGGCGAGGCCACCCCCCTTTCGGCGGACTGCACCCGGGAGGAGGAGGTGGTGCGGATCTTCGACCGGGCCGAGGCGCTCGGCGGTCCGCCCGAGCTGGTGGTCTACAACGCGGGGAACAACCGCTTCCGCCCGCTCCTCGAGATGGACGTACCCTTCGTCGAGGAGCTGTGGCGCACCTGCTTCCTGGGCGGCTTCCTCGTGGGTCGCGAGGCGGCGCGGCGGATGCTGCCGCGCGGGGGCACGCTGATCTTCACGGGGGCCACCGC
>JALSIO010000441.1 GCA_026989995.1 Myxococcales bacterium | reverse complement strand
AGTTGGTCGTCTCGCAGGCCATGGCTTCCCCGGAGCAGGCGCTCGCATGGATGCGTCCCTGGGCGGCTCCCGGCGGCTTTCTGGCACTGCCCGTCAAGAACCCGGGCGACGCGCCCCGCGCGCCGGAAGGGCTGCGCCACATGGAACGGATCGCCTACCGGCTTCCCGGCGACGCGACCGAACGCTGGGTATGGATCGCCCGGGTGGGCCCCTGAACCCGATCGATCCGGCCCCGGACGCGTCGCGGCAGCCACCCCCCTGACGGCAGTCAAGTTGCCCCGCAGGGAGGACCCGGGCGTCCCCTGCGGGTTTGTGCTACCAAGGCGGGGAAGTTCCTGGTCCCCGGGGGGCACCAGCTCCGTCCATGGCCGCACGATCCCGCGTTCTCGCGGTCGTCAACCAGAAGGGTGGGGTCGGAAAGACCACCACGGCGGTCAACCTCGCCGCCTATCTCGCGCGGGCGGGCCGCCCGACCCTCCTCGTCGACCTCGACCCGCAGGCCAACGCCTCGAGCGCCTACGGCGGCCCGGGCAGCCGGCCCCATGTCTACGACACCCTCGTGGGCGGCGTGGCGGTGAAGGAGGCGATCGCCCCGACCGAGGTCGACGGGCTCGCGCTGCTTCCCTCCGGTCCGGACCTCGTGGGCGCCGAGGTGGAGCTCGTGGAGCTCCCGGGCCGCGAGCAGCAGCTCGGCCGGGCGCTCGCCGAGGTTCGCGACGGGTGCCGACACATCATCGTGGATTGCCCTCCGTCGCTCGGGCTGCTCACCCTGAACGCGCTCTGTGCGGCCGACGAGGTGCTGATCCCGCTCCAGTGCGAGTACTACGCCCTCGAAGGGCTGGTCCGCCTCCTCGAGACCACCGACACGGTGCGAAGGAATCTGAACCCGCGCCTGCGACTCGCGGGCATCCTGCTCACCATGGTCGATCTTCGCAGCAACCTCGCGCGCCAGGTGCAGGAAGAGGTGATGCGCCATTTCGGACGCTACGTGTTCCGCACCGCGATCCCGCGCAACATCCGCCTCTCCGAGGCGCCGAGCTACGGGAAGCCGATCCTGCTCTACGACCCGCGTTCCCGCGGTGCCCTGGCCTATGAAGCGCTCGCGCGGGAGCTCATCGCCCGCGAAGAACCGTTGCACGCGCCCGGTGCTTCCGCCGCTTCGGCTGTGGAAACCTCGGCAGTAGACCAGGGAGGAGACGATGGCCCAGCGACGTAGCGCCCTCGGCCGGGGCCTCGGGGCCCTGCTCGGCGGGAGCCCGCCGCTCGCGAGTGGCGCCGAGGCCACCCCGCCGGGGACCGCACCGTCGCCGCCCGATGAGGCGGCGTCCGAGCGGCTCGGCCACGGCGGCACCCCGGCGCCGACGCAAGCCTCGGGCGGCGCCGCGCTGCGCCCGATCCCCGTGGCGAGGATCCGCCCCAACCCCGACCAGCCCCGGCGGCGCTTCGACGAGTCGGAGCTCGCATCCCTCGCCGCGTCGATCCGAGAACACGGCGTGCTCCAGCCCGTGGTCGTCCGTCAGGCGGGCGAGGACTTCGAACTCCTGGTCGGTGAGCGGCGCTTCCGGGCCGCCCAGGCCGCCGGGCTCGCGGCGATTCCCGCGGTGGTCGCCGATGTCGCCCCGTCGGAACGCCTCGAGCTCGCCCTGGTCGAAAACATCCAGCGCAGCGATCTGAATCCCATCGAGCTCGCCCTCGCCTTCCGTGCGCTCGCAGACGCCGGCGCGACCCAGGAGGAGATCGGACGCCGGGTTTCGCTCGATCGCTCCACCATCGCGAACCACCTCCGCCTGCTCGAGCTGCCCCGGGATCTGCAGGAGGACGTGGAGCGCGGCGTGCTGTCTCAGGGCCACGCCAAGGCCCTGCTCCAGGTCCCCGAGGGCGCAGCACGCCGCCGGCTCCGAGACCGGATCGTCCGGGAGGGACTGAGCGTACGCGCCACCGAGCGGGCGGCGAGGGAGCTCGCGGGGCGACGGCGCGCGGGGCCTTCGGGCGAGCAGACGGCGCGGGTGCTCGATCCGGATCTCGAGGCGGTGCTCGACCGGCTCCGGGAGCGCTTTGCGACGGCGGTGCGGATCCGGGACCGCCACGGACGTGGTCGCATCGAGATCGATTACCACGGCCAGGAGCAGCTCATGCACCTGGTCGACCTCCTGCTGGGGGACCGGTGAGGGCAGATCCATGAGCTCCGCCGAGCCGACGGGCGACGACGCCGGCGCGCTGCCGGATGGGGCCCGGCGGGCGCCGGACGGCGCGGCCGGGGCCGCGCCGCTGCTGGCGGCGGGTGGGG
Organism: Myxococcales bacterium; assembly: GCA_026989995.1. Taxonomy (GTDB): domain Bacteria; phylum Myxococcota_A; class UBA9160; order UBA9160; family JALSIO01; genus JALSIO01. The sequence goes on along the minus strand of JALSIO010000441.1, from coordinate 407 downwards.
TCTTCGAGGGCCTGCTCTGCTTCGAGGAGGAGGCCCGCATCGCGGGGACGCTGCGGGGGGAGGTGCTGGCGACCGGGCGTCTCGTGGTGGAGGCGGGGGCACGGGTCGAGGCCGACATCCTGGTCGACGAGCTCATCGTCGCCGGGGAGCTCCGAGGCCGGGCGGTGGCACGCCGCCGCGCCGAGTTCCGCGGCACGGCCCGGGTCCAGGGCCGCCTGGCGGCGCCGGTGCTGCGCATCGAGGCCGGAGCGGAGGTCCACGGCCCGTGCCACACGGGGGAAGACGCGCGCCGCATCGCTGCGGAGGCCGCCGCCGAGGCCGACGTGCTGCTCGACTCTCCTGTGCTCGGCGGCGCCGCAGACGGCTCGTCCGGTGCCTGAGCCGGTGTCTGCCGGGCGCCCCGCTGG
>JALSIO010000440.1 GCA_026989995.1 Myxococcales bacterium | reverse complement strand
GCCGCCCTTTCGCCCCACCGAGATCCACCTGGTCACCACCCGGGAGGGAGCGGAACGGGCCCGGCTCACCCTGCTGAGCGACCACCCGGGCTGGCTTTGGAGGCTCCTCGCCGAATACGACCTGCCGGCCATCGATTTCGGCGAGGAGCGCATCCATGTACTCCGGCGGGGCGACGGCTCCCCCGTGGACGACATCCGCACCGAGGCGGAGAATCAGATCGCCGCCGACACGATCACACGACTGGTCCGCACGCTCACCACCGATGCGAACACGGCCCTCCACGTCTCCATCGCCGGAGGTCGCAAGACGATGGGTTTCTTCGCGGGGTATGCGCTCTCCCTTTTCGCGCGCCCCCAGGACCGGCTCTCCCACGTCCTCGTGTCGCCGTCGTTCGAAGGCAACCAGGGATTCTTCTACCCCTCGCGAGCCAGTCGCGTCCTCTTCACGCCCCCGCCCCACTCCCGGCCCATCGACGCCCGCGACGCGGAGGTGACGCTGGCCGAGATCCCCTTCGTGCGCCTTCGAAGCGGGCTGGATCCCCGACTGCTCGCCGGAACCACCTCCTTCGTCGAGGCCGTGGAGTCCGCCCAACGGGCCCTCGCGCCCGCCCACCTCATCCTGGACCTGCCGGCCCGCCGGGTCTCTGCCGGAGGGACCGTCTTTCCGCTTCCCCCAGTGGAAATGGCCTTCCTGAGCTGGCTCGCGCGTCGCAGCGTTGCCGGGCGGCCCGTGGAGAGCCCACCGGAAGGGGTACCCGATCGCGACCTGGCCGCGGAGTTCCTGGAAGAGGCCCGGTTGTTGGATGCTGGCCCATCGCCGCGAACCCGGCGGCGGCTGCGCGACGGCATGGAGAAGAGCTTCTTCGAGGAGACCCGAGCGCGACTTCAGAGGCGCCTCCGAGAGGCGCTCGGCCCACAGGGAGCTGCCCGGTACGGCGTCCAGCGGCAGGGCGGACGCCCCTATCGCTACGCGCTTGCGCTCGCCCCCGACCAGATCTCGTGGGCGCCGATCCCGCCGTCCGGCAGAGAACCGTGAAGACCGCCCTCGTGACCGTGCTCGGCCGGGCAGTCTACGATCCGAGAACCGGGTATCGGCGGGCCCGCTACCGATTCCCGGACGGAACCGTCGTCGAGTCCTCGTTCTTCGGACTCGATCTTTGTCGAAAGCTCCAACCGCATCGGCTCGTGGTGGTCGGAACGGGGGGCAGCAGCTGGCATCTGCTGGCCGAACGCCTTCCGGAAGCCTCCGACGCGAATGCGTGGCTCGACCTCCACGAAGCGGCGGCGCAGGGGGTCGTCCGCCCGACGCAGATCGCAGCACTCGAGAAGGACGCCGCAGGACATTTCGCACCCGAGTGCCGCCTGCTTCTCGTGGGGACGGGCCTCGATCCCTCGGACCCGGTGGACACGCTCGCGACCCTCGCGCAGGCCAGCCGCGGCGTCGAGCACATCGCCCTGGATGTGACCCACGGTCTCCGCCACCTGCCGATGCTGCTGCTTGCCGGCGCCGCCTACCTCCGCCGGATCCGCCCTGAGCTCCGGTCGATCGAGATCTGGTACGGGGCGCTGGAGTTGCGTGACGGGGAGGGGATCGCACCGGTGCTTCGCCTCGACGGTCTCACGCGGATCCTCGCCTGGGTCGAAGCCCTGGCGGCGTTCGATCACAGCGGTGACTACGCCGTGATTGCCGAACACCTCGAGGAAGAGGGATTCGATCGCGAGCTGGCGGATCTGCTCCGCGGCGCGGCCCACGACGAAGCGGTCCTTCGCCTCGAAAGCGCCCGCCAGCGCATCGCCCGCTTTCTCGACCACCTCGGCGGAGGGCTGCCCGGTGTGGGACAGCTCTTCCTCCGGGCACTCCGCGCGCGGCTCTCCTAGGCCCACCGCGAACACCTCTTCGAACACCAGCGGAAGCTTGCATTTCAAGCGCTCGCCCGTGGGGATTTCCTGCGCGCGGCGGTGCTCGGCTTCGAAGCCGTCGTCAGCAGGGACCTCGGACCGCACGAAGCCTCCTGCCGCGAAGCCCGCGCGCGTGCGCGGAGCCGGATCGAAGGGGAGGTCGCCGATCTCGATCCCGCACACCCCTGGCGCAGGGCGTACCACCGACTTCGAAGGATCCGAAACACCCTCGCCCACGGTGAACCGGGAGGATCGCGCTCCCTCGACCCGCTCCTGGCCGACCCCAAACGCCTCCGCAAGGCGATGGAACAGGACCTCCACCGCCTGCTCGATTCCTAGAACTCCGCCGGACCCTTCCGGGATGGAGCACGTCACCAGCGCGCCCGCGCCACCGCCCTGCCATCGCAACCTTGCGACGGGCCTCTCCCCGTTACGGGATACGCCGAGGGGATGTAGAATGCTTCCCATGGTCCGCCTCGCTGGCGCGTTGGAAGGCCTGCTCCTCGAAGGAGCCACCGATCACGGCCGGCCCGACACCGTTCCGGTGCGGCGGGCCGCGGGGCGCATCGCCTCCTCCAGCCATCGACAACCCGAGGCTCCGGTGCTAGGAGGGGGTCGGCTGGAGTTCCGATGACCGTTGTGCGGGTTCACCGTTCGGCTGCACCCGGCGGTCCGATGGCCTCCCGGCGTCTAGGACCTCCCTCGAGCTGGAGGGCTGCACCTCCCGGCAGGTCCACCTTCCCTGGCCAGAATGGGCCAGCCCCGGCGGTGGCCGCTGCTCCCGCCACCTTGGGA
>JALSIO010000439.1 GCA_026989995.1 Myxococcales bacterium | reverse complement strand
CCTCACCTTCGGCCGCCGAGCCCGCGTCGCGGAGCATCCCCTCGGCTGCCAGGAGTTCGCGCTCGTAGGGCGCGAGCGCGGGGCCCGCCGTCCCGAGGAGCCGGCGGAGCTTGCGCCCGAGAGGCCAGCGATCCCCCGGGGCCGGCACCGCGAGGAGCGCCCGGGCGACGGCAGCGAGGTCCACCGGTTCCGAGAGCGGCGGGAGGACCGGCGCATCCGGAGCCAGCCGCGCCTCGATGCCCGAGAAGTCGAGCCGCTCCCAGCGAAGGTGCCTCGGAATGCGGGTCTCGACGAAGGCGTTGTCGTCGGTGTTGCCGCCGGGCGGGCCGAGGGCGGCGAAGGACTCGAGCGGGCCCTCGCTGCGGGCGAGCAGATCCTCGAGGCTCCGGAGGTCGAAGAGGCCGAGGCGCGCTTGGAGCGCGGGCTCGGCCAGCCGCCGCCGCGCGCGGGCCACGTCGACGCGCAGCGGCGTGCGCGCTCCCACCAGGATCAGGGACTCCCGGGCCGCCGCCGCCGGCGAACCCCCGGCGAAGAGCAGCGCCCCGGGGAAGACGCGCTCGAAACTCCGCGCCACGGCGAGCAGCGACTCCGGGTCGGTCCGGAAGCCGTTGACCCACGCCGCCATCACCCCGCCCGGCGCGAGATTCTCCCGGGCGAGGGCGAAATACTCCTCCGTGAACAGGCTCGCGGCGCCGAGGATCCAGGGGTGGCTCGGCTGCGAGGCGATCAGGTCGTATCCCCCTCCGCCGGCGTGGCGCCGCCGGAGCAGGTGGTTGCGGCCGTCGTCGACCACCACCCGCACCCGGGGGTCTTCGAGGGGGCTTCGCCGCCCGCCGTAGAGCACGCCCACGGCGTCCACCACGCCCTTCTCGAGCTCGACCACCTCGATCTCCCGCACCCGGGTGTCGAGGAGCGCACCCACGGTGTTGCCCCCGCCGAGCCCCACCACGAGGGCCCGTTCCGGGGTCTCCGACAGCAGGTAGGGAAGCACGCCGAGGAGCACCGTCTCGAGGGAGACGTAGGGCGGTCGGAAGTCGACGCCCGACTCCGGCAGGCCATTCGTGCGAAGCCGGTAGCCCCGCGGATTGCGATACACCGTGACCACCGAGGCCCGCCCCTCGATGCGCAGCAGCTCCGAGCGCTGCAGCTCCTCCACGAAGGCCCGGTAGCGGTGGAGCTCGGGGTGGGGGCTCTGGCGACCGGCCACCGCGGCGTCCACGTGGACGCCGCCGTAGGAGAGCGACACCAGCAGCAGGAGGAGCGCTCCGCTCCCCGCGGCGGCGAGCCGCTCCCGTCCCCGCGATTCCTGGAATCCGAGGAGCACCAGCAGGGCCACGAGGAGGTCGAGGAGCAGCAGGCCGTAGAGGGTGGCGTCCATCCCGTAGGTGGGGAGGAGCCAGAAGCCCAGGGTGAGACTCGCCCCGATGCTGCCGGCCGTGTTGACGGCGGTGGCGAGCCCGATGCCCCGCCCGGTGGCCTCGGCGCGCCGCGTGTAGATTCGGACGAGGATGGGAAAGGCGGCTCCGAAGAGCGCCGCGGGCAGGAGGATCACGGGAAGCGAGAGCAGGAAGAGGAGGTGCACCGCGTCCACACCGCCCTCGCCGGCGAGCCGGGCGAGCGCCTTCTCGGCCCAGGGGAGGTAGGGGACCGCGGTGAGGCCCGCAGCCACCGAGAGCGCGATGCCCGCGTGGAGGAGCCCGAAGGTGCGGGGCAGGTCGCGGATCCGGTCCACGACCGGGGCGATGGCGGCGCTGCCCGCGGCGATGCCGAGGAGGTAGGCGCAGAGCACCGCGGCAAAGCCGTAGAGCGTGCCCTCCATCACGATGCCGAACAGCCGGGCCCAGACCATCTCGTAGCCGATGGCGACGAAGCCCGAGATCCCGAAGAAGAGGAGGAACCAGGCCCGCCCCGGTACCGCCGTACCCGCGGGCTCGGGTCCGTCCCGACCCGCGGGCGGCGGGGCCAGCGGGAGCTCCCGACGGGCTGCGAGGGCGAACACGGTGCCGGCCACGGCGAGGTTCACCCCCGCCGCGAGCACGATGCTCCGGGTGAGGCCGAGGCCGGGAAGCAGCCAGAACCCCGAGAGATAGGCGCCGGCCACCGCCCCCAGCGTGTTGGCGGCGTAGAGGAGTCCGGCCGATCGCCCCAGCCGGTCGCCGCGCCGGACCACCCCCCGGGCCACCACCGGCAGCGTCGCCCCCATGGCCACGGTGGGCGGCAGGAGCACCCCGGCAGAGCCGAGCACGCGAAGCGCCGCGAGCTCGGTGGGGCCGGCGTCGGGACCGAGGAGGTCGTAGAGCCCCTCGAGCCGACGGAGGAGCGGGAGCGAGAGGAGGGCGAAGGCGCCGATGAACAGCTCGAGCAGCGCGTAGGTGCCGAGCGGTCGCCGCAGCCGGCGGATGCAGCGGGCCGCCACCAGGTTGCCGAGGGCCAGCCCTCCGAAGAAGACCGCGAGGACCGTGCCGATGGCCTCGGTGGTGGTACCGAAGACGAAGCCGAGCAGCCGCGTCCAGAGGATCTCGTAGACCAGCGCCGTGAGGCCCGAGAAGGCGAGGCAGGGCAGCAGGAGCTTTTGCATCGTTCTCCCGAGAGAGGGGCACCCCCGCGTCGCTCGGGGCGCAAGGCGGCGACGCGGCGGAGGCGACCTGCGGCCCGTTTCGGATGCGCTCCCGGTGCGCTTGAACGGCAGGGGGTGA
>JALSIO010000438.1 GCA_026989995.1 Myxococcales bacterium | reverse complement strand
CCCTCGGCCGCTGCGCGGTCGAGACCGCGCACCTGGGCGAGCCAGGCCAGAATCCGCTCCCGGAGCTCCAGGAGGGTGTCGGGGCGATCCCGCTCCACCGGCAGCGCCGCGCGATTCCACGCGATCAGTCCGCCTGCGAGATTCACGGCATCCCGCCCGGCCTGGCGGAGGATCCGGCAGGCTTCGGCCGAGCGGCGCCCCGAGCGGCAGACGGTGAGGATCGGCCGATCCGCGGGGAGCGCGGTGGCGTGCCGGGGAAGCTCCGCGAGCCGGATCCACGTGGATCCCGGCACGCGGCCCAGCGGGCCGCGGCGCTCGTGGGATTCGCGCACGTCGAGCCGGTGGAACTCGTCGAAACGGGCGTGGGCCTCCAGGACCGAGACTTCCGGCACATCCACGGCTAGCTGCCTCCGCACGGCGCATCGAGGGGAATCTTGAGATAGGAGATCCCGTTGGACTCGGGCGCGGGGAGCTCGCCCGCCCGGATGTTCACCTGCAGGGAGGGAAGGATCAGGGCGGGAGGTTCGAGGCTGGCGTCGCGCTCCTCGCGAAAGGCCACGAAGGCCTCCCGGGAGGTCCCAGCGCGGATCTGCACGTTCTTCCGCTTCTGTTCGCCCACCGTGGTCTCGAAGGCCAGGGGACGCCCGCCCGGGCGGTAGTCGTGGCAGACGAAGAGGCGGGTGTCGTCCGGCATCGCGTAGATGCGCTGGATCGAGTCGTAGAGTTGGGCGGCCGATCCCCCGGGAAAGTCGCATCGGGCGGCGCCGTAGTCGGGCATGAAGAGGGTGTCGCCGAGGAAGACCACGCCGCCGATCCGCCAGGACATATGGGCGGGGGTGTGACCGGGCGTGTGCAACGCCTCGAGTTCCAGGCTGCCGAAACCCAGTCGCATGCCCTCGTCGACGAGCACGTCGAACTGTCGACCGTCCACCGGGAATCCCGGGCCGAGGTTGTAGAGGTCGCGGAAGGTCCGCTGCACCGCCCCCACCCGGGCGCCCGTGACGGTGCGGGCCCCGTAGCGCTCGCGAAAGAAGGGAAGGCCGCTCAGGTGGTCGGCATGGGCGTGGGTATCCACCGCGTACACCACGTCGAGGCCTTCCCGGTCGAGGTAGCCTGCCACCTCCTCGGCGGGGCGCCAGGAGGTGTGGGACGCCTTCGGCTCGTAGTCGCGGACCGGGTCGATCACCACGGCCGCGCGCCCGTCGTGGACCACGTAGGTGAGCGTTCCGCTGCGATCGTGGTAGAAGGGCTGGATCTTCATGCCGGGGTGCTCTCCTGGGCGGCCGGGCCCTCCGCGAAGGGCGTGTCGGCGCCGTCGCGGTGATGCCGGGCGCGCCAGCCGGTCGACGGTGAACGTGGCCCGCGGAGGCGGGGCGGGACCCTCCGGAGGAGGGCGCGGTCCGTCCCCCCGCCGCGGGAGTCCGGGGCCTCGCGTTCCCGGACCCGGCGATGCCGGCGATCTGCGACCCGGGTGGTCCCCCCGGCCGGGGCGGCGCCCCGGGTGCCCGCTCCCGCCTGTACCGGAGGCTCAGGCCCCATCGACCGCCCTCCGCGCGTCGAGGGCCATCGAGCCCGGTCCCCGCACGGCGAAATGGATCAGCCCGCCGAGGAGCGCGATGTTCTTGAAGAGCGGACCGACGTGCCCCGGGGCGAGGTGCACGCTCGCGGTGATGGGGATCAGCGTCGCGAGGAGCACGAGGGCCGCGAGGCGTGTCCGGTAGCCGAGGAGCAGGCCGACTCCGCCGACCAGCAGGCTCGCTCCGCTGGCATGGAGCATCGCCGAGGGCGGACCGAGGGAGGCGACGAGCTCGAACCAGGGCGAACTCTGGAGCCGTTCGAGCATGGCTTCGTGCTCGGTGAAGTGCCCCACCCCGGCCACCAGGAAGATCAGGCTGAAGAGCGCCCGGAAGGCGAGATCGGAACCCCGCTCGAGCCACGGTCGCCGTCGTATCATGCAAGACCCTCCTGCCGCGTTCGAGGCCGGGTGCGCGGCGGGTGCGCGGACCGGATCGCCTTCAGACTATCATAGATTCAGCATTTTGAAAAATAATGATGAAATGCTAGCCTGGCCGCGTGACGCGCGCGACGCCCTCGGATGCGGCCCTGGTGACCGTGGCCGCCCGGTTCCGGGCCCTTTCCGACCCGGTCCGGTTGCGCCTCGTCCATCTTCTGATGGACGGCGAGGTGGGCGTCTCGGCCCTGCTCGAGTCCACGGGACTCGGCCAGGCGAATCTCTCCCGCCATCTCGGCATCCTGCGCCGCGCCGGGATCGTGGAGCGCCGCAGCCAGGGGAACCGCGCGTACTACCGCCTGGCCGATCCCGCCCTGGCCGAGGTCTGCGAGATCATGTGTGGAAGCACCGCCCTGTACCTCTCGGAGGAGCTCGAGGGGCTCGGCCACCGTCGCGCCCGGATCCGAAACCGGCGGGCGTAGCCGTCTCCGGGGGGACGTCCGTCCGCGGAGGTGGCCCCAGCGCTCTCCGGGCCTCCCACAACGGGCGACCGGCTCGGTGCGAAGGATCCCTCCCCCCTCCCCACCCGCACGGGGAGGAGGGAGGGGAGGATCGCAGGGTGGCGGCATGCGGCGGGGGAGGTCGAGCCGGGGCCGCTCGTCTCCGCGGTCGCGGACGGGCCGACCCGACCCCGCCCCCCGTGCCCGACAGCCCGGTCCGGTCGGGGGAGGACCGCCGCCCGGCCG
>JALSIO010000437.1 GCA_026989995.1 Myxococcales bacterium | reverse complement strand
AGGCCGGGATCGGCCTCGACCGCGCGGCGATAGCACCCGCGGGCCGCCTCCTCCTCGCCGGGGCGCCCCTCGAGACGGCAGCCGAGCTCGAACCACGCGGCGGCCGCCTCGGGAGGGCGGAGCGACTCCTCCGGCAGGGCGCACACCCGTGCTCCGCAGTCGGGCTCGAAGTCGAGGAGCATCTGCCCGCCGGGCTCCTGCAGTGCGCCGCGGATGCGGACGAGGAGTCGGCGGGGGCGCGGCTCCGCGAGCCGAAGGCTCGCGGCCGGTCTCTCGAGCTCGGGAAACTGCGATCGCAGACGCTCGACGGTGTCACGGATCCGACGCAGGGGCACACCCCGGGCCCGGAGCTCGCCCACCACCCGCAGGCAGCGGAGGTCGAGGAAGTCGTAGCCGCGGGACGCGGGTCGAAGCGCGCCGGCCCGGGCGAGCGCGCGAAGCCGGCGGGGGGAGAGGCCGAGAATGCGGGCCGCGTGGCGGTCGGAGAAGCGCACCACCTCCATGACATAACACGGCCGGGACGATTTCGAAACGAAAAACGCCGGGCGATCGGATGCAGCTGCGAAAGCCATCCCGTATCCTCGCGCAGGAAGCGTTTGCCGGGCTGGTGCCGGCCCCGGACTTCAAATCCGGTGGGGGACGTGGCGACACGGCCCCGGCGGGTTCGATTCCCGTCCGCTTCCGCCGGGCCGTCCCGCCTTCGGGCCGGGGCGGCAGCCGGGAAGGATTCCAAACCACCCGGCGAGCTCCGCGCCGGGCCCCGGAGGTGGGATGAGCGAAGGCGCCACCGTGGTGATCACCTTCAAGGACCTCGAGAACGACGAGACCCACGACCAGCTCCGCGAGGACGTGGAGCGCCACTGCACCGAGCTCGCCCGGGAGTTCCCGGAGACCACCCGCTTCGAGATCACGGTCACCCCCGAGGGCGTCGGCTACCTCGCTCACGCCCACGTCTCCGGCAAGAACACCCAGGTCGCGACCCACGCGAGCGCCACGGACCTGCGCCCGGCCACCGACCTGCTGCTCGACCGCATCCGGACGCAGCTCAGGAAGGTTCACGACAAGCGGATCTTCCAGCGGCGACGCGAGGCCCAGAAGGCCAACCCCAGACGCCCGAGCTGAGCGGTCGGAACCGGCGCTCCGGCTCCTAGGCGCGGACGGAGGGATCCGCGCGCAGCGGCGTCGGGCGTCCGAAGAGCCAGCCCTGCCCGAAGGGGATGCCGAGCTCGCCGAGGACCGAGAGCTCCTCCAGGGTGTTGAGCCCCTCGCCGATGATGCGGGCACCGATCTTCCCGGCCACCGCGTGCAGCGCCCTCAGCAGTTCCCGGCGCGGCGGGTCCCGGTCGGCCCCCTCGACGAAGACCCGGTCGACCTTGATGAAGTCGGGTGCGAGCTCGATCACCGCCCGGAGACTCGAGTAGCCGGTTCCGGTGTCGTCGAGGGCGATCTGGAAGCCGAGGCTTCGGTAGTGGTCCCGAAGCTCTCGAAAGATCGCAAAATTCTCGATGGACTCCCGTTCGGAGATCTCGAAGACCACGTCTGCCGGCGCGAGCCCGATCCGCTCGAGGGTGCGGCGGAGGGCGTCGCCGCGGAAGTCGGGGTCGCGCATGGCCGTGGGCATGAAGTTCAGGAAGAGCCTGGTACCGGCCGGCAGGCCGCGGGCTCCCTCGAGGCCACTCCGGCGACAGAGGCAGTCGAGCTCGAAGACCAGGTCGCACTCGGCGGCGAGCTCGAAGAGGACCGCGGGACTCTCGAGCTCGCCTTCCGGCCCCCGGGCGAGGGCTTCGTAGCCGAAGACCGTCCGGCTCCCGACCTCCACGATCGGCTCGTAGACGGAGCGGATTGCTCCACCGAGGAGGACGTCGAGCAGCTCGCGCCGCCGCCGTTTGCGCAGCAGTCCCAGGCGAAGTCGGGCGTCGTCCCGGGCCTCGTCGAGGAGTCTCCGGAGCTGCCCCTCGATGCCGCGGGACCGGTTGTAGAGGCCGACCGCCTCGCCGAGGGCGAACAGCGGAGCGCGGCGGAGGTAGGGATAGCCGATCCGCGCGGCGCGGTCGCGGAGCCGACCTTCGAGTCGTTCGCAGAGCCGGAACAGATCCCGCCGCAGGAAGTCGCGGGCACCGGGGGGGCGGGTGAAGACCGCGACGAGCTCCGGTGAGCCGAGACCGGTCCAGGCCAGCACGTCGGCCGGGCCGAGACTCCCGCCGAGTGCCTCCCGGACCTGCCTCCCGAGCGCCGCCTGCACCCCGGCGGCCGCTTCGGGGCCGTAGGTGGCCTCCACCGGCGCGAGCGCCGCCCCGTCGACGAGGAGGAGTCCGAGTGCCCCGGCGCGGTCGGCGGCGGCCGCAATTCGCGGAAGCTCGCGGGCGAGCACCGGTAGATCTGAGGAGGCGGACGCGGTGTCGGGGCGCGGGCGCACCCCCGCGGTATCGGCGGGGGCCGGGCTGCCATTGAGCCGGAAGGCGGCCCCGGCCCCTCAGCCGGAGGGGCGGAAGAGGCCTCGGATGCGGCTGGCGAGAGGCAGATCGCCCTCGACCTCGAGGCGCCCCTGCATGAGCAGGAGCTCGGGGTTCACCCGCCCCGCCAGGATCCCGCGGTAGTCGTCGGCGCCGAGCCGGATGCGAACATCGGGATCGGGGAGCTCGCCGGGCCCGGCCTCGAGCACCGGCCCGTCGATCCGCGCCCAGAAGGAACCACCCCCGGG
>JALSIO010000436.1 GCA_026989995.1 Myxococcales bacterium | reverse complement strand
TCATCGAGAACCCCACGGACAAGCACCCGGAGGGCCTCCGCCGGGTCCTGATCCTCTCCGACCCCACCCGCGACCTCGGTGCCCTCGCCGGGCCGGAGTGTGCCCGCATCCGCGCGGCCCTCGACCTCGCCCGGGCGGAGCAGCTCCCGGTCGAATGGGCCGGCGTCTCGAGCGGCGCCCGCATCGCCTTCGACAGCGGTACGGAGAACCTGGACGCCACCGCCGCAGTGGCCCGGCGCATCGTCGAGTTCACGCGAGACGGCGGGACCATCCACATCCTGGTGCCCGGCCTGCACGTCGGGGCCCAGAGCTACTTCGACGCCCTGGCCACGATGCTGATGCACACCCGCGGTGCACTGATCATGACGCCGCGCGGGGCGATGGTCCTCACGGGCCGCACCGCCCTCGAAGCCTCCGGGGGCGTCGCCGCCGAGGACGAGATCGCCATCGGGGGCTACGAGCGCATCATGGGCCCGAATGGCTGCGCCCACTATCTCGCGGAGGATCTCCACGCCGCGTGGCGGCTCCTCTACCGGCACTACGCCTTCACCTACGTCGCGCCGGGCGAACGCGGTCCGCGCCGCTTCGCCACCGGGGATCCGGACGACCGCCCGGTGACGGCCCATCCCGCCGCGCCCGACGAAGCCCCCGGCTTTTCCTCCATCGGCGAGATCTTCTCGGAGGAGACGAACCCGGGCCGCCGCCGCCCGTTTCCGGTGCGGTGGCTGATGCACGCCCTCCGAGACCGGGACGGGGGCTTCCTCGAGCGCTGGCGCGACTGGCGCGGCGCGGAGACCGCGGTGGTCTGGGACGCCCACCTCGGCGGCTTCCCGGTGTGCCTGATCGGCATCGAGGCCCGGAACCTGCCCCGGACGGGGTTCCGGCCTCCGGACGGACCGGAGTCGTGGACCGGTGCCACCCTCCACCCCCTCTCGTCCCGGAAGGTGGCCCGGGCGCTCCGGGCTTCGAGTGGGAACCGCCCGGCGGTGATCCTCGCCAACCTCGCGGGCTTCGACGGCTCGCCGGAATCCCTGCGACGGCTGCAGCTCGAATACGGCGCCGAGCTCGCGCGGGCGGTGGTGGAGTTTCGCGGGCCCCTCCTCTTCGCGGTGATCACCCGCTACCACGGCGGCGCCTACGTGGTCTTCTCCCGCGCCCTCAACCCGGAGCTTCGCGCCGTGGCCGTGCGCGGATCCTACGCCTCGGTGATCGGAGGGGCCCCGGCCGCGGCCGTCGTCTTCGCCCGGGAGATCCGCCGCCGGGCGGGGGAGGCGGAGGCGGTCCGCGCACGCCGCGCCGCCTTCGAGGCCGAGCCGACCCCGGAGCGGCGCGAGGCCTTCGAGCGCGCCTTCGAGGCGGAGCGCCTCCGCCTCCAGGCCGAATTCGCCGCCCGCTTCGACGCCATCCACACCGTGGAGCGGGCCCTCGCGGTGGGGTCGATCGAGTCGCTCGTGGAGCCGGAGGCCCTCCGCCCGGAGCTGATTGCCCGGCTCCGGGCGGCACGCCGTGCCTGAACCACCCCGGGGCCCATCGGCCGGGCCCGGGCCCCACGCACCGCGCGGGCCGCGCGGCCCGGCCCGTGTGGCGAACGCGTCGCCCGGTCCCCGCTGCGCTCAGGGGCTCCCCGGCGCCTCGGCGATGGCGCGCCCCACCTCCGCGTGAAAGTGCCGGCGCCGCCCCGCGCGCTCCCCGGCACCGATCCGGGGCTCCACCCGGGCGATCTCCGGGACCGCGTGCGTTGCGAACCGGGGCTCGCGGGGGTCGCCGGCGTCGGGTTCGGCGAGCGCCCGGGCCGCGAGGCCCGCGGCCCCGAGGGCGCCGGTCTCGGGCTCGGGTGCCCGGAGCACCGGCGTCCCCGTGAGATCGGCGAGGCGCGCGAGCAGCTCGCGGCTCGCCGAGAGCCCGCCGTGCACCGGCAGGACCGGCCCGCCGTGGTCGAGGGCCTCGACCGCGTCCGCACAGCGCTGCGCGATCCCCTCCACCACCGCGGCGCACAGCTCGGCGGCACCGGTGGCGAGCGTGACCCCGGCGGGCCGGCCTCGCACCTCGGGGCGGTCGTAGGGCGCACCGAGTCCCTGCAGCGCGGGGAGGAATCGCGGAACCGCCGCCGGATCCGCCGCGGCGACCCGGGCGTCGAGCTCCCCGGGCGAGACCAGGGCGCCGATCCGCACCAGCCACTCCACACAGGCACCGGCGGTGATCACGCTGGCCTCGAGGCAGGAGGCCAGCAGCAGACCGGGAAGGTCCACCAGCGGAAGTCGGTACACGCCCGCCCTTGCGGGCGCGCCTCCCCGCCCCGGACGACCTCGAGCATGGCCGAGGTCCCGAGCGAGAGGTGCCCCGTGCGCTCCTCCCGCACGCCCCACGCAAAGCTCGCGGCCTGCCGGTCTCCGGCGCGACCGGCCAGGGGCGGTGCGGCGCCGAGCAGGCCGCGCCGGCTGCGGCCGGAGAACCCCGCGGAGGCCGCGATGCGGGGCAGCCAGGCCTCGTCGATCCCCAGCCCGCCGAGTGCGGCGCGGGACCAGCGGCGCCCGCTCCGGGTCGAAAGCGCCGTGCAGGAGGCGGCCGTCGGGTCCGTGACGGCCTCGGGGCCTCCGGACAGGCCCGCGTGCAGCCAGGCGTCGGGTGTTCCGGGCCGCAGCCGCCCCCGTCGCGCGGCGTCCGCCACGCGCGGCTCCTCCCGGAGCATCCACTCGAACTCGAGCGCGGA
>JALSIO010000435.1 GCA_026989995.1 Myxococcales bacterium | reverse complement strand
CGGGCACACCACGCAGGGGGCTCCGTCGAAGAGATCGGCCCGGGCATGCTCCACGCCGCGGAGGTGGCTGCCGGCCATCGGGTGGGAGCCCACGAAGTGGACCCCCGCGGGGAGAAGCCCGGGAAGCGACTCGGCGAGGCCGCCCTTCACGCTTCCGACGTCACTCACCAGGGTTCCGGTTCCCAGCACCGGAGCCACGTCCTCCACGAGCTGCGGCATGGCGCCCACCGGAGCGGCGAGCACGACGAGGTCGGCGCCCCGGGCCACCTCCCGCGGGGGACCGATCTCGTCCACCACCCCCCGGGCCCGCGCCGCCTCGAGCGGCGCACTCCGGCGCCCCGCGGCGACGATGGTTCCCGCCACCCCGGCCCGACGGGCAGCCAGGGCGACCGACCCCCCGAGCAGGCCGAGGCCGAGGATCGCCAGGCGCTCCACCCGCCCCCCGCTCACGGCGCGCCCTCCCACAGCCGACGCACCGCCTCCACCAGCCGCCGGTTCTGCTCCGGCGTCCCGATGGTGACCCGGATGTGCCCGGCGAGGCCGAAGCCCTCCATCGGCCGCACGATGATGCCCTCCCGCAGGAGTGCATCGGCGATCCCGGGGCGGACCCGCACCAGGAGGAAGTTCGCGTCGGTGGGCCACACCTCGAGACCGAGGGCACCGAGTTCGCGCTCCAGGTAGGCGGCCCCCTCGGCATTCACCCGGCGGGAGCGCTCGAGGTGCTCCCGGTCGTCGAGCGCCGCCAGCGCCGCGCGCTGCGCGGGCAGACTCACCGTGAACGGATGCCGCGCCCGCTCCAGGTACGACACCAGCTCCTCGCCACCGATCCCGTAGCCCACGCGCAGGCCCGCGAGACCGTAGATCTTCGAGAAGGTGCGCAGCACCAGGGTGCTCGCCCGCTTCCGGACGAGCGCCAGGCTGTCCGGAAAGTCCGGCCGCCGGGCGTACTCCACGTAGGCCTCGTCGATCACGAGCACCACGTCCTCGGGGAGGGCCCGTGCGAAGCGCTCCAGCGCCTCCGCGCCCACGCTGGTGCCCGTCGGGTTGTTGGGATTGCAGAGGAACACCACCCGGGTTCGTTCGCCGACGGCGGCCAGCATGGCCTCGAGGTCGTGGACCGCCCGCGCGTCGAGGGGTACCGCGACCGCCTCGGCTCCCATCCCGCGGATCACGATCGGATACATGGCGAAGGAGGGCCAGGCGTGCACGGCCTGGTCGCCCGGCGCGAGGAAGCTCTTGGCCACGAGCTCGAGGATCTCGTCCGAGCCCGTCCCGAAGACCAGCGCCCGTTCGGAGACCCCGAGGCGGGCGGCGAGCGCCCGCCGGAGGGCGTGGCAGCTCCCGTCCGGGTAGAGGTGGACCTCCTCCGCCGCCTTCCGGATGGCCTCGACCGCGCGCGGCGAGGGGCCGAGGGGATTCTCGTTGGACGCGAGCTTGAGGACCCCGGCGATTCCGAGCTCGCGCTCGAGCTGCTCCGCCGGCTTGCCGGGCTCGTAGGGCCGCAGGGCCGCGATGTGCGGCTTCACGCGGTGGGCGAGCTTCACGGCGCCGTCCCCGCCGGCTCGGGGCCGGCCGAGCGGGGGAAGGATCCGAGAACCCGCGCGGAAAGCGCCCGGTCTGCGGCCTCCTCGAGCGCCTTGCGCACCCGGTCCTCGCTTCGGTGCCCCTCGAGATCCACGAAGAACACGTACTCGAAGGGCTGGCCCCGGAGCGGACGCGCGTGGATGCCCTGGAGGTTCACCCGATGGCGGGCGAAGGGTTCGAGCAGGCGGTGGAGGGCCCCGGCCTGGTCCTTCCGGACGGTGAACACCGCCATGGTGAGGTCCTCCCCGCTGGCCGGCGGCGGGTCCGAGCCCACCACCAGGAAGCGGGTGAGGTTGTCCCGCCGGTCCTCGATCCCGGAGACGAGGATGCGGAGGTTCCAGGTGGTCGCGGCGACGGGGCTGGCGATGGCCGCGGTTCCGCGCTCCTCGGCGGCGCGGCGGGCGGCGGCCGCCGTGCTCGCGACCTCGATCCGCTCGACCCCGGGCAGATGCCCGTCGAGCCAGCCCCGACACTGGGCGAGGGCCTGCGGATGCGATGCCACCCGGCACACGTCCGCAACGCTGCCCTCCCGGGCCATCAGATCGTGGGAGACCCGCATGCGGAGCTCCGCACACAGGGTGAGCGAGGTGTCCACGAGGGCATCGAGGGTCGCGGTGACCACGCCCTCGGTGGTGTTCTCCACGGGCACCACCCCGAACTCCGCCTCGCCGCGCTCGACCACCCGAATCACCTCGCCCAGGCTGGGAGCGGCGACGAGCTCCGTCACGGATCCGAACTGGCGGAGGGCGGCCTGGTGCGAGAAGGTCCCCTCGGGCCCCATGTAGGCCACCCGCGGCTCCCGTTCGAGGGAGCGGGTCGCGGAGATGATCTCGCGGAAGACCGGCGCCACACCCCGGTCCGGAAACGGCCCCGGGTTGGCCCGCCGCAGGGCCTCGACGAGATCCCGTTCCCGGGCCGCCACGTAGACCGGGGCGCCGGTACGGGCCTTGGCCCGCCCGATCTCCCGCGCGAGCTCGGCCCGGCGGTTGAGCAGCCCGAGGATCTCGCGGTCGACTTCGTCGATGCGGGCGCGCAGGGGCGCGATGGCGGGGTCGTCGGCTTCGCGGACGGCCCCGTCGGATCCGATGCGGTCCTGCTCGCGGCGTTCGGTCATGGTCGGGGCGAGATCCGCCC
>JALSIO010000434.1 GCA_026989995.1 Myxococcales bacterium | reverse complement strand
CTCCGTAGGTCCGCGAGGGGTAGGCGGGTCGGCTGCGGAATCGGGGTCGTGTCGGCGAGCAGGTAGCGCAGGCAGAGAAGACCTTCGCGATGCCCCGCGGTGTCGAGCCAGGTGGCGTCGGGAAGGTCCGGATCGCGATGGGCCACCACGACCCGAACCGAGCCGTCCTCCCGCGGCCGGCTGTGGTGGCCGTTGACGTGCACCCGGTGGTGGCGGTAGTCGAAGGACTCGGCCCACAGGTTGCAGAGGAGAAGGCTCCAGTACCGGCAGCGAGGAGGCGTCCACTCGAAGAGCAGGGCTTCGTCGGGCTCGATGCAGAAGTAGCCGCCGGAGTAGTAGAGGTCCGGGTCTCCGAAGGACCGCTCCGCCATGGCATCGTCGCGCGGGTGGAGGTGGTTCGGCTGGCGCCGCCAGCGGTCGGCGAGCTCGAGGAAGAGCCCGAGGGAGCCGCGGACGTGCAGGACGGCCCGCTCGAGACCGGCGGCGATCCGCGCCGGGTCGGGCGGAGGCGGGGGCCGCTCGCGGGAGAGGCATTCGATCCCGAAACGGCCGGGGACCTCCCGCTCCCGGTCGCCGAAGGTCTGGCGGAGGATGATGGTCGTGGCGTCCCGGGGCAGCTCCACGTCGAGTCCGGACTCGCCCTCGGGCCCGAGCTGCAGCTCGAAGCGTCCCGAGGCGTCGAAGGGAAGGGTCCGGTCGTTCAGGTGGGCCACGGTCCGGCGGCCGCCCCGGGCCACGGAGCCGGCGTAGATCCCCACCCCGAGGTAGAGGGCGCTGCCCCGGGTCCCCGAAAGACGGTAGCGGTGCCGGCCGGAGATTCGGGCGAGGAAGTAGTCCTGGTCGGGATTGTCGATGCCGAACTTCTGCGTGGGTCCCATGTAGGGCATGAGAACGGGGTCGGTGGGATCCGCATACTCGATGGCCAGCTTGAAGGCGAGCCGGAGGAGCCGGGTGAGGTGGCGGTAGCCCTCGGCCCGATCGAGGTCTCCGGTGGGGGCGGTGGGGTCGAGGAGCAGGTCGCCCGTCTCGGCGAGGGCCGCGCAGAAACGGTGCCACGCCCGGCCGGAGAGGAGCTCCTCGCGAAGCACGCTCGCGTCGCCCACCCGTCCTCCCTCGCCCGGGCCGGCAGGCTAGACGAGGGAGGCGCGTCTGCGCAAGCGTCGCTTCCCGTCGCCGCAGGGGACGAGCGGCGGCTCTGCGAGGGGATGCTGTCTCCGCGGCCGCTCCGTCTCGTTCTCGTGGCCGGCCGCGCCTCCCGACGGATCGGTGGGCTCGGGTAGCATCGGCCGCAGCGGCCGCCGCCCGGGGGAGCCCCCCGGAAGGGCGGGCCGTGGAGGAGGCAGCGTGGATCCCGCAGCCATCGGATTCGACCGGGAGCGGCTCGTCCGCATCGAACGGCATCTCGAGCAGCGCTACCTCGCGCCCGGGAAGATCCCGGGCGCGATCACCGTCGTGGCCCGTCGGGAGGGCCCGGCATGGGTGTCCGTGCTCGGGAAGATGGACCTCGAGCGGGATCGCCCGATGCGGGAGGACACGATCTTCCGCATCTACTCCATGACCAAGCCCGTGACCTCCGTGGCACTCATGATGCTCTACGAGGAGGCGGCGTTCCGGCTCGACGATCCGGTGCAGCGCTTCCTGCCGGAGTGGCGCAGCCCACGGGTCTTCCGGGCGGGTGAGCATCCCCGCTTCCTCACCGAGCCCGCCGCCCGGCGGATCACCGTCCGGGACCTGCTCACCCACACCGCCGGACTCACCTACGGCTTCATGCAGCGCACCAACGTGGATGCCGCCTACCGCAAGCTCGGCATCGGGACCGGGGGCGCGACCTTTCCGGGAACCCTCGCGGAGATGGTCGAGCTCCTCGGCCGGCTGCCGCTCGAGTTCTCGCCGGGAACCGCCTGGAACTACTCCGTCGCGACCGATGTGCTGGGGCACCTCGTCGAGCGCATCTCCGGCACGACGCTCGACGTCTTCTTCCGCGAGCGGATCACCGGGCCCCTCGGCATGGTGGACACCGATTTCCACGTTCCGCCCGAGAAGGCGGACCGCCTCGCCGCCTGCTACGAACGCGGCCCCGCCAAGGAGCTCCGCCTGCAGGACGACCCCCGCACGAGCCGCTACCTGGAGCCCCCCGTCTTCCTCTCGGGCGGCGGGGGACTGGTCTCCACCGCCGCCGATCTGCTGCGCTTCTACCGGATGCTGCTCCGCGGCGGCGAGCTCGACGGGGTGCGGATCCTCTCCCGGAAGACCCTCGAGCTGATGGCCCGCAACCACCTGCCGGGTGGGGCCGACATGGCGAGCCTTTCGGTGGCCCCCTTCGGCGAGGTCGGCTTCGAGGGGACCGGTTTCGGGCTGGGCTTCGCCGTCACCCTCGACCCCGTGCGCGCGGGGGTCGTGGGCTCCCCCGGTGAGCTCGCCTGGGGCGGGGCCGCGAGCACGCTTTTCAGTGTGGACCCGGCCGAGGATCTGCTCTGGATCTTCCTGACCCAGCTCATGCCCTCCCGGACCTTCGATTTCCGCAGCCAGATCAAGGCGCTCGTCTACGGGGCTCTCGCGGACTGAGGCGCCCCTCCCGAGGCTTCGCAGGGCCGCTTGCCGCCGCGGTCGGGAGCGGTCGGCGCCGGGTGCCCCGGCCCTGCCGCCCGGGAGCCGCTCAGGGGCCCCGCGCCTTGAACAGGCCGGCCTCGTTGCGCGTCGGCGCGGAGAAGGTGGCGCCGAGGCAGGCGCC
>JALSIO010000433.1 GCA_026989995.1 Myxococcales bacterium | reverse complement strand
GCGCCCATGGCTTCGGGAACTCGGAGCGATGCCCCGGCTTCGCTGCTCCGCGAGGCCGGTCGGCGCGTCCCTCCGCGTGGCCCGGTCCGCCTCGAGCCCGTACCTTCGGGCGCGTCGCCAGGGGGGCGCAGGTGGTCGCTTGCCGAAGTGCCCGGCGGGACGCAGTCGGAGGCCGGTGCGGATGGACGGGGCTTCGGAGGCGGCGCGGGGGGGTGCGCGACCCGGCGGTCCGCTCCGGTCGAGACGGGTGCTCGCCGGGCTGGGTGCGGGGAGTGCCGCGCTGGCCCTCGCGTGCTCGCCTGGCGGGGGAGGCGACCCGGGGCACGATGCCGCGGCCGAGGTCCGGGTGGTGGCCACGGTGGTCCCGCTCGCGCTGCTCGCCTCGCCGCTCGCCTCGTCGCGTGTGGCGGTGGAGGTGCTGGTGCCCCCCGGCGCCACCCCCCACGGCTACGAGCCGCGCCCCAGCGATGTGGCGCGACTCGCCGCGGCCGATCTCTTCCTGCGCGTGGGCGGCAGCCTCGACGCGTGGGCGGCACGGCTCCTCGACGCGGCGGGTCGGGAGCCGGCCTCCTTCGTTCTCCTCGACGTTCCGGATCTCGGTCTCCGCGGCCTCCACGGGGCGCCCCTTCGGCCGACCGAGGAGCCGGATCCGCACGTGTGGCTGGATCCGGTCCGGGTTCGCGATCGGGTGCTTCCGGTTCTCGCAAGGCGCGTGGCGGCGGTGGAGCCCGAGGGCCCGGCCGCCGTGGCGGGCCGCCTCGAGGCGTTCCGACGCGAGCTCACGAGCCTCGACGGCGAGATCCGCGGGCTCCTCGAAGGCATCCCGACGCGCGCCTTCGTCTCCTTCCACCCGACCTGGGGGTACTTCGCGGAGCGTTACGGCCTGCGCGAGCTCGAGGCCCTCGAGAAGGCGCCCGGCCGGCCGCCGTCGCCGGCCGAGCTGGCCCGGCTGGCGGAGCTGGCCCGAAGCGAGGGGGTGCGGGCCGTCCTGCTCGAACCCCAGCTCGACCCCAAGCTCGGCCGCGCCCTCGCCCGCGAGATCGGCGTCGCCACCGTGGTCGCGGATCCCCTCGGCGACCCGCGGGACCCCGAGCGCTCCACCTACGCCGGCCTGATGCGCTTCAACGCCCGGGCGTTTCACCGCGCCCTCGGCGGGGCGAGCCCTCCGTGAGGGAGGTGCTGCTCCGCTTCGAAGGGGTCACCGTGCGGCGGGGGGCGCACGTGGTGCTCGAGGACCTGAGCTTCGAGCTCGAAGCCGGGGAGCTGCTCGGGGTGATCGGACCGAACGGGGCGGGGAAGACCACGCTGCTCCGTTGCGCGCTCGGCCTGCTGCCGATCGACGCGGGGCGGATCGAAGTGCTGGGCCGCCCCCCGGGGCCGGCTGCGGGCGGGCGTGGCATCGGCTACGTGCCCCAGCGGGAGCGGATTCCCGTCGGCTTCCCCGCCACCGTGCGCGACGTGGTGGCCATGGGGCGGCTGCGCCCCGGCCGGCCGTTCCGCCGGCCCGATGCCTCCGACCGCCTCGAGGTCGAGCGGGCCCTCGGCCGGGTGGGCATCGCCGAGCTCGGAGATCGGCCGGTGGGGCGGCTCTCGGGCGGGCAGCAGCGGCGGGTCCTGCTCGCCCAGGCTCTCTGCGCCAGCCAGCGGCTGCTGCTGCTCGACGAGCCCACGGTGGGCCTCGATCTGCCCGCGGAGCACGAGTTCTACCGGTTGCTGCGGGAGCTGCGCGGGGAGCTCGGTCTCGGCATCGCCTGCGTCTCCCACGACCTCGTCGCCCTCGCCGGCGCCGCGGACCGCCTTCTCTGCATCAATCGCCGCATGCACATCCACGGCAATCCGGAGGAGGTGATCCACAGCCACGCCATCGAGGAGGCCTACAGCTGCGAGTTCGACTTCCTCGCCGCCGAGCTCCGCACCCACAAGCGGGAGGACTGATGCTCGAGCACGGCTTCATGCAGCGGGCGCTCGCCGCCGCCGTCCTGGTGGGCGTGCTTCTCGGCTGCCTCGGCTTCTTCGTGATCCTCCGCCGGCTGGCCTTCGTGGGCGTGGGCGTCTCCCATGCTGCACTCGGGGGAGTCGCGCTCGGCGTGGTCCTCGGCGTCCACCCCCTGGCCGCGGCGGCGGCCTTCTCGAGCGCCATGGCCCTGCTCCTGGCCTGGCTTCGGCGGAGGAGCGCCCTCGAGGAGGACGCGCTCATCGGCGTCCTGCTCTCCGGGTCGATGGCGTTCGGCGTGGTGCTGCTGAGCCTCGAAGAGGGGTACCGCGCCGATCTCTTCTCCTACCTCTTCGGCAACGTGCTCGCGGTCTCGCCCGAGGAGCTCGTGGCACTCGCCGCGGTGGCCGCGGGGATCCTGATGGCGCTGGGCGCGGTCTTCCCGGCGCTGCTCTTCACCTCCCTGGACGAGGAGGTGGCCCGGGCCTACGGGCACCCGGTGGACCGGCACAACGCGCTGCTCCTCGTGCTGCTGGCCACGGCCGTCGTGGTGGGGGTACGGCTCGTCGGGATCCTGCTCGTCCAGGCGCTCCTCGTGGTGCCGGCGGCGGTCGCGGCGCTGTTCGCCTCGCACTACCGGGGGCAGATCCTCCTCTCCGTGGCGCTCGCGGTGGGCTGCGGCGTGGTGGGGCTCGCGCTCGCCTACCGGCTCGATGTTCCGGCGGGTGGAGCCATCGCGCTCGTCGCGGTGGTCGTCTTCCTGACCGGTGCGGTCGCGCGGCGACCCGCCTAGGGGCCTCCGCCGG
>JALSIO010000432.1 GCA_026989995.1 Myxococcales bacterium | reverse complement strand
GCACCGAGGGCGCGGACTGCGTCGCCGAAGCCCCGGCCGAGCCCCAGGGACCGCGGCGAAAGCGGCCGGGCGCGCCCGAGGTGGGCGAGCAGGGGCGACACCCAATCCGGACGGGAGGTGCCCTCGGTGTCCACCGCCACCGCGTGGAGCCCTTCCGGCGCGGCCACGAGCCCGAGGAGTCCCGTGGCACCGGTGGGAAGGCCGGGGACCTCCGCCATGGCGGCGCGGCCGCGGTCGCCGGAGGCGAGCTCGTCGAGCAGCCCCTCGACCAGGGGATGCCCGCTGGCGAAGAAGTCGAGCTCGTCGCGAGCCAGGGCCTCCTCGCGGTCGAAGGTCCCGAGAAAGCGCGAGCCTCCGGGCACGCCGGCCAGCCCCTCCACCCGGGAGCTGCTGCCGAGCTCGACGTAGGTGACCGCCCGCCCGCCCCGGGCCACCACCTCGAAGCCCAGCTCCTCCGCGGCACGGGTACAGAAGGCCTGCATCCTTCGGTCGAGATCCACCGGCACCCGCGCCAGGATCTCCTCCGCGAGCTCCTCGCGATAGGCGTCGGGGTAGGCGACGCGCACCACGTCGCGTCCCGCCGCCCGCCGGGCTGCCTCGATCCGGGCCCGGTGGGGGGCGAGCTCGGGTTCGGGACCGCCGGCCTCGGCCTTCCGCAGGGCGTCGGCCAGCGGCTCCAGCGCCTCCTCGAGCCCCGCGGAGGGGGCCTCGAAGAGGCCCAGGGCCTCGAAGGCCCGGGCCACCCGGCCAGGCGGACCCGGCGCCCGGAAGTACACGATCTCCACCGGCGTGCGCCGTCCGATCCGGTCGAGGCGCCCGATCCGCTGCTCGAGGAGGACCGGGTCCGGCGGAAGGTCGTAGAGCACCAGCCGGTGGCAGAACTGGAAGTTCCGCCCCTCGGCCCCGGCATCCGAGGACAACAGGAGGGGCAGGGCCGTCTCGCGGAAGGCGGCCACCTCCACGTCCCGGCGGGCGGCAGGGATCGCCTCGTGGAAGACGGCCATCCGGATGCGCGCCCGCGACTCGAGGGCCGCGCGGAGGGCTTCGACCGTCTGCACGTCGTGGGCGAAGACGAGCGCCTTCTCCCCCGCGCGCTGCCACGCCGCCGCCTGCTCGGCGAGCCATTGCGTGCGCGGGTCGTCGTCCACCGCCGCCGAAGGCGCCGCGGCCTCGACGTCCACGGGCCGGGCCACCCGCGGCGGCATTCCGCCGAGGTCGCTGCGGCGAACCGCGCTCGTGCAGGGGACCACCGCCCGCCCCTCCCGCAGGCGCGCCTCGAACTCTTCGAAGCTCCCCGCCCGCTCGGGGTGCAGGAGCGCGAGCAGGTGATGGAAGCCGCGGCGATCGGCCGCCAGTGGCGTGGCGGTGAGCAGGAGCGCGTGGCGGGCCGCCGGAACCGCCGCGTCGAGCAGCTCGCGCCCCGGGCCCGCGAGCAGGCGGTGGGCCTCGTCGACCACCACGAGCTCGGGCCCGGCCCGGACGAGGGCATCGCGGAGGTCGGGGCGGCGGAGCAGGAGCTCCACGGGGGCGACCGCAAAGGGGTGGAGCTCGAAGGGGTTGGCGTCCTCGCCGAACTCCCCGGCCGCGTCCGCGAGCCGCTCCTCGTCGAGGAGGACGAAGACCTGGTGGAACTTCCGGTAGAGCTCGCCGAGCCACTGGACGGTCAGCGTGTCCGGGGCGAGCACGAGGGCGTTTGCGGCGCGCCCGGTCCGGAGCAGCGCCTGGGTGATCAGGCACGCCTCGATGGTCTTGCCGAGACCCACCTCGTCGGCGAGGAGCCAGCGCACCGGATCGGTCTTCACCGCGCGCAGGGCCGTGTGGAGCTGGTGGGCGAAAAGCTCGATGCGGCCGCCCAGAAAGGACCCGAGCCCCCCCGCCTCCCGGAGCTCCGCGAGGCGGAGCCCCTCGAGCCGGTTCCGGAAGGCGTCGAGGCTCGCGAGCTCGAGGGAGGCCAGCCGCTCGAGGGGGTCGGACCCGGCCCGCTCGGGCCACAGATCGGCGTCCCGAACCCGGCGCCCGTCGGTGAGCTCGTAGAGCGGCAGCGCCTCGGCAGCGATCTCGACCATCTCGCCGGATTCGCGGAGCCGGGCCCGGCTGCCCGGCAGGAGGCGAAGGGGCTCGAGGCCCGAGCCCTCCCCCGCGAGCGTGAGCTCGACGCCGGCGTCCGGGAAGTGCACCCGCAGGAAACGACCCTCGACGGCGAGCACCTCGCCCACGCCGAGCTCGGGGTTGAACGGGTGAAGGATCTTGCTGCCCGGGTACCACACGCCCGCGGTGTAGCAGAGCGGTGACGGGGCGGCCGCCGCGCCGTTGACGGGGCTCGGCCCCTGCGATATCCGATGCAGCCATGGACCGCATTCGCTCCGCGACCGGCACCGCGATCCCGTGCGCCGCGGGCGGGCTCGCCCCCGGTTCCGCCGTCGCCTTCGGCTTCGGCTTCGGCTTCGGGTACGGACTCGGGTTCGGCTTTGCCGGCCCGGAGCTCCGCGGACCCGTGTGAACAGTCGGTCCCACGGATTCGCGGAGCCCCGGGAGGCATCCCGGGGCTTTCGTTTTTCTGGGGCCGAAGACGGGCGAGATGCCCGTCGCGGCTCCGCAGGCTCGAGGAGGCCAGGCCGATGATTCCGGGACTCGAAGACACCAACGTGCGCGGCGTGGAGCCCCTGGTCTCCCCGCGTGCCCTCAAGGCGCGGCTGCCTTCCGACCGCGCGCTGGCCGCCCGGATCCTCCGCTTCCGGGA
>JALSIO010000431.1 GCA_026989995.1 Myxococcales bacterium | reverse complement strand
CAGACCCGCCCGATGCGCCGAACCGACGGGGACGCCCCGGCCCGGTGGGACCACGGGCGAAGGCGACCGCCCGGACCGGCGCGCCCGGGCGTGGCGGGCACGACGCCGGCGAAACGCCGCGCGAAGCGAGGGGCGGCGGCGGGCGGAGACTATCCCGCCTGTGCTTCAGGAGCCACTCCCGCCGCCGGAGCGCCCCCCGCTCCGAACTCAGGCCGCCAGGCGCTGGGAGACGTACCGCTCGACGTCCCCCACCGTCCGCATGCTCTCGACGTCCTCGTCGGGGACCTCGATGTCGAAGGTCTCCTCGAGGGCCATCACCAGCTCCACGACGTCCAGCGAATCCGCCCCGAGATCCTCGAGGATGCTGGCGTCCTCGGTCACCTCCGCGGCATCCACGCCGAGCTGGCTCGCGACCAGCGTCCGGATCCGCTCCACCATGTCGCCAGGACTCACGTCGCTACCTCCCAACCCCCAGGGAACGCCCACCGAGCGCCGGCACCGGGCGTCTCGGGCGCCGGGCCCGCGCGCCGCGGCGCGGCCGTCCCGCGCGGCGGGGGACCGCCACCGCCGCGCCCGAGTCGAGCCGTCACCGCCGCGCGCCCGCCTCCGCCCGTGCAGAGGCAGCCGGCCCGGAGCCCTCGAAAGTGACTCGTAGTCACATTCGATGCGGCAATTCTTCATCACGCCGCGGCCGGTGTCAACCGGTTTCCGAGCGCGACTCGGAGGCGTGGCCGGGGTCCCGGAGGAGGCCCCGCATGAAGAGCTCGAGGGCGTCGTCGAAGACGTCGGGAAGGGGGCGGCCGCGAAGCTCGCGCCGGGCGGAGACCGCCTCGGTCTCGATCAGTCCGTTGGCGAGCACCCAGAGGATGTTCGCGACCTCCCACGGATCGCAGGAGCGGAAGACCCCCTCCCGAATGCCCCGCTCGATGATCTCCGCGGGCACCCGCAGGCACTGCTCCCACAGGCGGGTGACCTCGTCGAGGACCGCCGGCGGCAGCTCCCCGATCACCGGCTGGTTCTCCACGGCCCAGAAGATCTGGAAGTACTGTCGGTTGCGCGTGTAGTGCTCGAAGTAGAAGCGCGCCGTCTTCCGGAGCTGCTCGTCGGCCGCGAGCCGGGGGTCGAGCGTCTCCCGAAAGCGCTGCTCGAAGGCCTCGCCGCTCTCCGCGAGCACGGCGACGTAGAGCTCGGCCTTGGAGTCGAAATAGCGGTAGAGCGTGCCCTTGGCCACGCCCGCGAGCTGGGCCACCTCGTCGAGGTTGGCGGCCATGAAGCCGTCGCGAAAGAAGACATCCCGCGCAGCCTCCAGAATGGCCTGGCGGTGCCGTGCCTTCTTCTCCTCGCGGGTCGAGGTGACCTGCTTCACGGGGCCCTCGGTAGGGGATCCGCGCTCAGGGAATCCCGATGTCGTCGCTGCCCTCGTACCGGTACGGGTCGAAGAGCTTGGTCTGGATGTAGCGCTCGCCGAAGCTCGGGATGATCACCACCACGAGCTTGCCCTCGCTCGTGGGCCGGCTCGCGTACTCGAGCGCGGCGGTCACCGCCGCTCCGGAGGAGATGCCGCAGAGGATGCCCTCCTCCTTGGCCAGCCGGCGGGCCATGTCGAAGGCCTGCTCGCTCGACACCCGGATCACGTCGTCGATCAGCGAGGTGTCGAGCACGTCCGGAACGAAGCCCGCGCCGATCCCCTGGATCATGTGCTTGCCGGGCTTGCCCCCCGAGAGGACGGGACTCTCCTCCGGCTCCACGGCGATGGCCTCGAAGGAGGGTTTGCGCTGCTTGATCACCGAGGCGACGCCGGTGAGGGTGCCGCCCGTGCCCACCCCGGAGATCAGCGCGTCGACGCGGCCCTCGGTGTCGCTCCAGATCTCCTCGGCCGTGGTGCGGCGGTGGATCTCCGGGTTGGCCGGGTTCTTGAACTGCTGGGGCATGAAGGCGTTCTCGAGCTTGGAGACGATCTCCTCGGCCCTCGCCACCGCGCCGGGCATGCCCTTCGCCGCGTCGGTCAGCACCAGCTTGGCCCCGAAGGCGCGGAGCACCGCGCGCCGCTCCGGGCTCATGGATTCCGGCATGGTCAGCACGCACTGGTAGCCCTTGACCGCGGCCACGAAGGCCAGCGCGATCCCCGTGTTGCCACTGGTGGGCTCGACCAGGATGGTCTTTCCGGGCTGGATCAGCCCCTCGCGCTCCGCCGCCTCGATCATGGCCAGGCCGATCCGGTCCTTCACGCTGCTAACCGGGTTCTGGCTCTCGAGCTTGGCCACGATCTCGCAGGGAAGGCTCCGGGTGACCCGGTTGAGGCGCACGAGCGGCGTCCGCCCGATGACCTGGGTGATGTCCTCGTAGATCGGCATGGGAAGACCCTCCGGGCGTCGATCGTAGCGCGGGGGGGCGGGACCGCTCACTCCCGGCCGGCCGGCTCCGGGCCGCCGCCGGAAGGACTCCTGCCCCGGACACCGGGCTCCGCGGCGGGGCCCCGCGGAGCGCCCGGAAGGGCCGCCCCGGGCAGGACCTCCTCGAGCAAGACGGAGGCGAAGCTCCCGGCCGGAAGCTCGAAGTCGAGCTCCGCGACCGCACCCGCACCCGAGGGACCGGGAAGCACCCGCAGCTCGGGGTTTCGAACCCGCACCCGCAGCGGCCGGCGGCCTCCGCGCAGGCGAAGGCCCCGGGGCGGCCTGGCCGCGAGCTCCGCGGGAACCCCCCAGCGCGCGAGCGCCTCCTGCTCGCGGACCCGTGCGGCGCCG
>JALSIO010000430.1 GCA_026989995.1 Myxococcales bacterium | reverse complement strand
CCGCACCGCAGGTGGTGTGCGCCACGACCGGTACACGCGCCTCAAGCGGCGGTGGACCGCGGCCGTGGCGGCCGTGGCCCGTGCGGCCGGCCTGCAGCCCGTGGAGCGGGCCTGGCTGCGGTTCGTCTGGCGGGAGCCCGACCGCCGGCGGGACCCGGACAACGTCGCCGCAGGGGGCCGCAAGCTCGTGCTGGACGGGCTGGTGGCGGCCGGCGTGCTCCCGGGCGACGGCTGGCGGGCGGTCGCCGGGTGGAAGGACGAGTTCGTTGTGGACGCGGCGCGGCCAGGCGTGACGGTGGAGATCGTCGCCTGCGCCGGAGAGGAGAACCGACGATGAGCGGTCACCACGACACCAGCCCGCTCTCGGACCGGCTCACCAGGGTCCGGCGGGCGCTGAACATGGCCTACCCGGAATGGCTGAGCACCGTGGAGCTCCAGCGCCGGGCGAGCGTCGCCTCGGCGCGGGACGCGATCTACGACCTGCGCCGCGGCGGGTACCTGGTCGAGTCCCGGTGGCGGCGGCTCTCGGACGGTCGGAGCGTCCGGGAGTACCGGATGGCGGTGGGAGTCACCCTCCCGCCGCCGGGGCGTCCGTGGAACCGGATGGTGCTCGCGGACGGCACGCCGCGGTACGTCCGGGTCCCCTGGCAGATCGAGGGAATCGGCGTCGCCTGGCGGCTCCGCTCGCTCGGCGATGCCGAGAGACCGGCGCTCTGGACGCCGACGCTCGCCGGCGCCCGTGCCATCGCGGACGAGCTCACGGCGGAGATCCGCGCCGGGCTCCCGCCGGAGACGGAGCTCGGGCACCTCGTGGTGCTCGCGCGGCGGGCGCTCGAGCGCTGGACGCGGACCGAGCGCGAGCATGTGTGCGCGCCTGCGCGTGTCGGCTGCGCGGAGGCGGTGTGATGGCGAGGGCGCGCGGACCCGCAGTGTGGGGGTTCACATCGAGCCGATGCTGGGCCCGGCATCGGATCCCGGCCGGGACGGTGGTGGCGGAGTCGCCGCGCGAGGCGCGCGAGCTTGCCCGCCGGCGGGAGCCGCGTGCGCCCCGGCTCTACGTGTGGCGAGAGCGGCCGCTCCAGCCGGAGCTGCCGTTCGGGGAGGACCGATGAGCGAGCACCTCTACCACGTGACCGTGACCGACCGGTACGGGGAGACCGACGCGTACATCTCGTCCGGGACGGCGCCTGACGCCGGCGGCGTGCAGGCCGTCTGCGAGGCGGTTGCCCGGTGGCACCGGAGCCAGCTGACCGGAATGCGGGTCGCGTACCTCGGCGAGATCGTGCCGCTCGCGGAGATCGTGACGAGCGTGGACGAGCTGGCCGAGATCGGGAGCTGCGACTGATGGAGACCATGGCACGAGAATCAGGGTTTCCAGGACCTGCAAGCACCGGCGCCGCTTCTGCGGGCGCGACCCGGCGGCCGGAGGCCATCGTCTACGCCGCCCTCCGGCGGATGCTCGAGCGCGGCTACACCCGCCAGGGCGCCGTCCGGGCCGCGCTCGACGCGGGTCTCCACTGGGACCTGATCCACCGGGCGCTCTGCAGGCTCGAGCGCGAGGGTCGGTGCGAGCGCCGCCGCGTGCTTCCCGACCGGGTGCTGGCGCGGCGAATCGCGGAGGGAGGCGCGGAGGCGTGAGTCGCCCGAGCCCGGCCGAGGCGTACCTGGAGAACCTGGCGCCGGGATCGCGCCGGGCCCAGGAGCGCGCGCTGGAGGTGATCGCCAGGATCGCCTCCGGAGGCCGGGCCGGGTGGCAGCGGCTGCGGTGGGAGCGGCTGCGGTACGCCGACGCGCAGCGGATCCGGGCGGAGCTCGCCCGGCGATACGCGGCCTCCACCGCGTCGCGGATGCTCTCCGCGTTCCGCCGCGTGATGCGCGAGGCGTGGCTGATGGAGCTCCTCAGTGCCGACGCCTACCACCGCACGGTGAGCATCCCGGCGGTGGCTGCGGAGCGGCTCGCCGCCGGGCGGCACCTCGACTCGTCCGAGATCGAGCGCCTCTACGCCGCGTGCGACCGGGGCGGGGAGACCGGCGTCCGGGACGCGGCCGCAATCACGCTGATGCTCGGTTGCGGCCTGCGCAGGGCCGAGGCGGTGGCGCTCGACGTCGAGCGGGTGGACCTCGAGGAGCGCCTCGTCACCGTTCTGGAGGGCAAGCGCCGGAAGGACAGGCTGGTGCCGCTCGCCCCGTGGGTCGCCGAGCGCCTCGAGCGGTGGGCTGCGCTGCGGGCGGAGCATCTTGCCGGCACGCCGCTCGACCGGCGCGGGCCGTTCCTCGTCCAGATGCACGGCGGCCGCGCGCGCGGTGAGCGCCTCACGATCAGCGGGATCTACAAGCTCGTTCGCCGCCGGGCCGCGCAGGCCGGGCTCGGGAAGGTCTCGCCCCACGACCTGCGCCGCTCCTTCGTCGGCCATCTGCTCGACGCTGGGGTCGACCTGGCGCTCGCGCAGCGCCTGGCCGGCCACCAGGACCCGAAGACCACCGCGAGGTACGACCGCCGCGGCCAGCGCGCAGCGCGCGCGGCGGTGGAGCACCTCCAGCGGATCTGGGAGGGCTAGATGCCACACGGAACGACGGAGCGGAAGGTGCACGGGATCCGCGAGCGCCTCGACGCCGCCGAGCGCGCGCTCGAGGCGCTGCGGCTGACCCAGCACGACATCGAGAGCCGCCTCAGGATCGCGGAGGCCCACCTCGCGCAGCAGGCACGGTGGCTCTCCGACGTCTCGACCGAGCTCGCCCGCTGGACG
>JALSIO010000429.1 GCA_026989995.1 Myxococcales bacterium | reverse complement strand
GCCGCGGCCGGTCGGGCTCCCCGTAGAGGATCCTCGCGATCTGCTCCTCGAGAAGCGGCCGCTTCTCCTCCACCACCAGCACCTCCTCGAGGCCCCGGCTGAAGGAGCGGATCCCCTCGGGCTCGACGGGCCAGGAGAGGCCCACCTTGTAGACCGCGAGGCCCGCCTCGGCCGCGCGGGCGTCGTCGAGCCCGAGCTCGGCCAGGGCCTGGCGGACGTCGAGGTAGGCCTTGCCGGTGGTGACGATCCCGAAGCGCGGCCGGGACGGGGCGAGCGCCACCCGGTCGACGCCGTTGGCCCGCACGAAGGCGTGGACGGCCGGCAGCCGCTGCTCGAAGAGACGGCGCTCCACCGCCAGGGGGAGGTTCGCCCAGCCGATGTGGATCCCCTCCCGCGGCGGGCCGTCCTCGGGAATCCGGATGGGCAGGCGATCCGGGTCCACCGAGACCGAGGCCGCGCTGTCCACCGTATCCGTGACGCACTTCATCGCCACGAAGCAGCCGGCGTAGCGGGAGAGGGCGAAGCCGAGGAGCCCGAGGTCCAGGTATTCCTGCACCGAGGCCGGGTGGAGCACCGGGATCCCGCAGTGGATCAGCGCGTACTCGCTCTGGTGGGCGATGGAGGAGGAGCGGGCCGCCGGATCATCGCCGGCAAGCACGAGCACACCCCCGTGCTTGGAGGTTCCGGCGTAGTTCCCGTGCTTGAGGGCGTCGCAGGAACGGTCGACGCCCGGGCCCTTGCCGTACCAGATGGCGAAGACCCCGTCGACGCGGGCACCGGGGTGCAGCACCGCCTGCTGCGTGCCCCACACCGCCGTGGCCGCGAGATCCTCGTTCACGCCGGGCTCGAAGCGGATCTCCTCCCGCTCGAGGTGTTCCCGGGCCTGCCAGAGGGCGAGGTCGTAGGTGCCGAGAGGGGAGCCCCGGTACCCCGAGATGAACCCGGCCGTGCGCAGTCCCGCGGCCCGGTCGCGCTGGCGCTGCATGAGCGGGAGGCGCACGAGGGCCTGCACGCCGCTCAGGTAGACGCGCCCGCGGGTGCGGCGGTAGCGGTCCTCGAGCTGGTAGTCCGCGTCGATGCGGCGTGCCGCGGCGCCGGCGGCCATGGCGCCCCTCCCCCGTCCCCGTTCCGAGCCCGACCCCGCGCATCCCCCTGGATCGGGGCTGGCCGGAACCGATGGAACGTGTTTCAATTCGCCGACCAACCCTAGCAGAGCACCGGCCCGGCGCCCCCGGACGCCCGGCCCGACGCCGGGGTGGTCGACCCCGTACGAAGGAGCTCCGTGGAGATCGGGCTCACCCTCTTCGCCACCGACCTCGCCATCAGCCCGGTGGAGCTCGCCCGCGAGGCCGAGGCCCGCGGCTTCCACTCGCTCTACCTGCCGGAGCACACCCACATTCCGGTGTCGCGGGAGACGCCTCCCCCGACCGGCGAGGCCGAGCTCGCCCCCGAGTACAAGCGCACCCTCGACCCCTGGATCGCGCTCGCCGCCGCCTGCTCGGTCACCGAGCGCCTGCTGCTCGGAACCGGGATCGCGCTCGTCGCCCAGCACGACCCGATCGTCCTCGCCAAGGAGATCGCCACCCTCGACCTCCTCTCCGCAGGGCGGGTGGTGCTCGGCGTGGGCTACGGCTGGAACCGCGAGGAGATGCGGGACCACGGTGTCGACCCGCGGACCCGGCGCGCCCGGGTGCGGGAGACGGTGCTCGCCATGCAGGCGCTCTGGTCCGAGGAGGAGGCCTCCTTCGAGGGCGAGTTCATTCGCTTTCCCAAGTGCTGGCAGTGGCCCAAGCCGGTGCAGCACCCGCGGCCGCGGACCCTGCTCGGCGGAGCGGCCGGCCCCACCCTCTTCGCGCACATCGCCGAGTACGCGGATGGCTGGCTGCCCATCGGCGGAGCCGGCCTGCGGGAGGCGATTCCCGAGCTCCGGCGGGTGGTGGAGGCGCGGGGGCGCGACCCCCGGGCGCTGCACATCGCGCCCATGGGCGTGATTCCGGACGAGCGGAAGCTCGAGCACTATCGGGAGATCGGGGTGACCGAGGCCGTGTTGCGCGTTCCTGCCGGTGGCCGGGAGGTGGTGCTGCCGGTGCTCGACGCCTACACGCGCTACCTCTAGCAGAAGCCCGACCCGGGAGGGGATTTCTTGGATCTGCGCTACACGGAGGCCGACGAGAAATTCCGTCGCGAGCTGCGCGCCTGGCTCGCAGATGCCGTCGCGGCCCACGGACCGCCTCCCCCGAGCCACGACTGGGAGGCCCGCCGGGCCTACGACACCGGCTGGCAGCGCAAGCTCTTCGACGCCGGCTACGCCGGGATCCACTGGCCCCGTGCCTACGGCGGCAGGGAGGCCTCGCTCTCGGAGCAGCTCATCTACTACGAGGAGACGGCACGTGCCCGGGCCCCCTACGTGGGGGTGAACTTCGTGGGCCTGCTCCACGGCGGCCCCACCTTGATCGCCGAGGGCACCGAGGAGCAGAAGGCGCGCCACCTGCCGCGAATCCTCCGCGGGGAGGAGGTGTGGTGCCAGGGCTTCTCGGAGCCCGGCGCCGGCTCCGATCTCGCCTCCCTCTCCACCCGCGCGGTGCGAGACAAGGACGTCTACCGGGTGACCGGCCACAAGATTTGGTGCTCCTTCGCCCACTGCGCCGACTACGGCGAGCTGCTCGTGCGCACCGACCCCCATGCCCCCAAGCACAAGGGCATCACCTGGCTCATCCTCCCCATGGACGCCCCGGGGATCGAGATCCGG
>JALSIO010000428.1 GCA_026989995.1 Myxococcales bacterium | reverse complement strand
TCAGCACGGACTCGGGGCCTGCTCGGGGCGATCCGCGACCGGGCGGTGGACGAGACGAGCTCCATCCCGGAGGGCCTCGAGCCGCCCCTCCTCGGCGAGGACGTCGAGGATGCCGATCACCATGAGCAGGCGGTTGCGCCCCTGGGTGACCGGGTCCACGCGCGGGAAGAGCTCGAGGAAGAGCTCCCACGCCGTCACCGGGGCGCCCGAGCGTGCCCGGCGCAGAAGGGCCCGCCAGGCGCGCTGGATCCGGACCTCGTAGAAGAGGAGCGCGTCGTCGAGTGCCCGCGCCGGGTGGGCGATGAGGCCGCCGTGGGCGGGCAGCAGGACGCGCAGGGCCGAGCCCCGCAGGCGGCGGAGGCTGCGCAGGTAGGCGGGGAGGCCGCGAAAGCGCGGGCGCCGACGGAGGGGATCGCCCGGTTCGGGAAGCGGCCCGGTGTAGCAGGTGGTGGTGGCGGGGACCATCTCGCCCATCACGTGGTCGCCGGTGACGAGCACGCCCGCCCCGGCGTGGTGCAGGAGCAGGTGGCCGCGCGTGTGCCCGGGCGCGTGAAGCACCTCGAGCTCGAGGTCCTTGAAGGCCACCCGCTCGCCGTCCCGAACTGCGCGGTCCACCCGGGTCGGCTCGCACAGCGGGTCGTCCTCGAGGAACGAGAGGAGCCGGCGCCGCTGCGCCGCGAGCACGTCCTCGGGGACGCCGTGCTCGCGGAAGAGCGCGAGGGTGTCCTCGATGTTCTCGTCGCGCTCCACCGAGAAGCCCTCCACCAGCTCCACTTCCTGCTCGTGGCAGAGCACCTCGAGGGTGGCCCCGCTCCGCCGGAGGCTCTCGGCCTGGCCGAGGTGGTCCGCGTGGTAGTGGGTCAGGATCACCCGCCGGAGGTCGCCGGGCGCGTAGCCGAGCGCCTCGAGGCCGCCCACCAGGGCGTCCCACGAGTCGCGGCTGCGGACGCCCGTGTCCACCAGGGTGAGGGGCTCGCTCTCGATCAGGTAGACCTGCACGGGACCCACCGGCCACGGCGTCGGAAGCGCCAGGGCGTGGATCTGCGGTAGGTCGATCACGGGGCTGGACAGGGCCGAGCCCGCCGGAAGCGGTCCCTCCGGCACGCCCAGCGGCCCCCCGGAAGCGGGCCGGTGCGACATGGCGGCGGAGACTAGCAGGGTGGGGTGCCCGCCCTCCCGGGGGCACTCGGGGGCACTGCCGCGGCGGGGCCGGCTCCGGCACGGGTCGCCCCTGTCGGGCGGGGCGCGGTCCGGGGGCGGCCGGGAGCCGGGCGGACGCTCGGGTGTTCTTCCGGTCGCTCCTCCGGGCGTGCACCGGGTGGCGTCCGGCCGCTCCCTTCCCCGGCCGCTCCGGATGAGGGCTCGGATGAGGGATGCATGAATGCGGCAGCGTCCGGCGGCTCCGGTTCCGGTGCCCGTCCCCGAGCTCGGGGCTACGCTTCGCGCTCCATGCGCACCGCCATTCGAACGCTCGTCGCCGCCTGCCTGCTCCTGCCTCCCGCCGACGGTCTCGCCGCCTCGGCGCTCCGCCTGCCCGTGCCGGGGCACTTCGGCGCGGTGCCGGCGGAGACCTTCGACGGCGAGGGCGACCGCGTGGGAGGTGCGACCCTCGAGATCCGCCGCCTCGACGACGGCCACGTCCTGATGTCCGTGGAGACGGGGATCGAGGGGGCCGAGCGCTCTCGGGCCGAGGCGGAGCTTCGGCCCGCACCCGAAGGGGGTGCGCTCGAGCTCGTCCGCCAGCGCTCGCGCTCCGTGGACGCCTCCCAGAATCCGCTCGGCGTGCTCGAGATCGACCACCTCGCGAAGCGGGGCTCGTGCACGCCCGCCGGGGACGGCGAGCCGCAGGTGATCGAGCTCCCGGATCCGGACCGCGTGGCCAATGTGCCGCTCAACCTGCTCTTCCTTCCGCTCGTGCGCGGAGAGAAGAAGACGGTCGACTTCCAGATCCTGCTCTGCCGCGGCGGGCCGCGTCTGGTGGATGCCACCGCCGAGGTCGCCTCGGTCGCGACCGCTCCGGGGCAGCCCGGGCACCGGATGGTGGAGGTCCGCTACAAGCTCGACTTCGGGCCCTTCCTTTCGCGGCTCGCCGCGCCGTTCATGCCGCGGCTCTCCTTCTGGTTCGACCGCGACGCGGCCGGCGAGTGGCTGGCGCACACCCAGCCCCTGTTCGCCAAGGGGCCGACGGTCCTCGTGGTGCGCAGCGGGATCCCGCTGCCGCCGCTCGAGGGCGGCCTCTAGCCGCCCGGGCGGGCGGCCTCCGCGCTCCTGCGATCGCCCGCGAGCAGGAAGGCCACGAGGTCGCGCCGGGCGGTCTCCGGGAGATCGACAGCCGGCATGGGCGGGTTCGGTGCGGCCAGGTAGCGGAGCAGGGACGCCTCGTCGTAGCGGGCCGCCAGCTCCCTGAGCGGCCGCGCACCGGTCCCCGCGACCTCCGGCTCGTGACACGCGGGGCAGCCGGAGCCGAGGTAGAGCTCGCGGCCGCGGGCCACGGCCTCCGGGTCCGCGGCGACGGCACCGCGGGGGGCGGTGCTGCGGCGAACCGGCACCTCCGCGAGCCCCGGGGCGCCGCGATCCACCCGCCAGACCACCCCGGCGTAATCGTCCGAGATGAAAAGGGTCCCGTCGTGGGCCTCGGCGATGTCGACGGGCCTGCCCACGACGCGTTCCCCGGGCTGCAGGAACCCAGTGAGAAAATCCCGCTCCTCGATGCGCCCGTCGGGGTGGAAGTGGAGGGAGACGACCTTGTAGCCGT
>JALSIO010000427.1 GCA_026989995.1 Myxococcales bacterium | reverse complement strand
CGTGATCTCCGAGACCTTCGAGACCGCCGTCACCTGGGATCGATTTCCCGGGTTCCACCGGGCCGTGATGGAGGCGACGCGGGACGCGGTGGCCAAGGTCTGCGGAGCCGGGAGCGTGGCCTGCCGCTTCACCCACGTCTACCCGGACGGCCCCGCCCCCTACTACACGGTGCTCGCCCCCGGCACACCCGGCTCCGAGCTCGCGCAGTGGGAGGAGATCAAGCGCGCGGCGAGCGAGACGCTCCTGGCCCACGGCGGCACGATCACCCACCACCACGCGGTGGGCCGGGACCACCGCCCGTGGTACGACCGGCAGCGTCCGGAGCTCTTCGCGTCGGCGCTCCGCGCAGCCAAGCGCAGTCTCGACCCGGCCGGCGTCCTGAACCCCGGAGTCCTGATCGATCCGTAGCCCGGAGCGCCACCGGCGACTACCCTCCGGCCCATGGCGCAGATCAACGAGCACTACCGAAAGCTCCAGGCCGGCTACCTCTTCCCCGAGATCGCGCGCCGGGTGGGCGCCTTCCGCGAGGCCCATCCCGGCGCCGACCTCATCCGGCTCGGCATCGGCGACGTGACCCTGCCCCTCGCACCCGCGGTGGTGGAGGCCATCCGGCGCGCGGCCGCCGAGATGGGGACGCCGGAGGGCATGCGCGGCTACCCGCCCGAACAGGGCGCCGAGGACTTCCTGATCGCGGCGATCCGCGAGCACGACTACGCCGCCCGCGGCGTGCCGGTCGATCCCTCGGAGATCTTCGTCTCGGACGGAAGCAAGCAGGACAGCGCCAACATCCAGGAGATCTTCGGGCCCCGCTGCCGCATCGCCGTCACCGATCCCGTCTACCCCGTCTACGTGGACAGCAACGTGATGGCCGGACGCGCGGGTCCGGCCACCGCCGAGGGCTACTACGAGGGCGTGATCTACCTGCCCGCCACCGAGAAGAACGGCTTCATGCCCCCACCGCCGGAAGAGCACGCGGACCTCGTCTACCTCTGCTCGCCCAACAACCCGACCGGCGCCGTGGCCACGCGCCAGAACCTCGAGGCATGGGTGGACTGGGCCCGGCGGGCGGATGCCGTGATCGTCTTCGACGCCGCCTACGACGCCTTCATCCGAGACCCCTCGCTTCCCCGCTCCATCTACGAGATCGACGGCGCGAGGAGCTGCGCCATCGAGATGCGCTCCTTCTCGAAGCGGGCGGGCTTCACGGGCGTGCGCTGCGCGTACACGGTGGTGCCCCGGGACCTCACCGGCTCGACCTCGACGGGCGAACGGGTGCCGCTGCGGGAGCTCTGGGCCCGCCGTCACGCCACCAAGTTCAACGGGGTGCCCTACGTGGTCCAGCGCGCAGCGGAGGCCGTCTTCGACCCCGAGGGACGCAAGCAGACCGCGGCCCAGGTCGACTACTACATGGAGAACGCCCGGATTCTCCGCGAGGGGCTCGCCGGTGCCGGCTTCACCCTCTTCGGCGGCGAGCACGCCCCCTACATCTGGATGCGCACCCCCGAAGGGCGGAGTTCCTGGGAGACCTTCGACCTGCTGCTCGAGCGCGCGCAGGTGGTCGGGACCCCGGGCTCGGGCTTCGGCCCGTCGGGCGAGGGCTACATCCGCCTCTCTGCCTTCGGCGACCGCGACCGCGTCGCGGAGGCGGTCGAGCGGATCACACGCGCCGGCTTCTAGCCTCCGCCCCGGAAGGCCGGGGGCAGCCAGCCGGCGACGCGAGCGCAGCTCCAGCGGCCGCCCGCCGCCCTCCCCGGGTGCCCTTCGGTCGACGCCGCCTCCCGCCGATACCCCGGAGAGTGCCGGGGGCGCCTCCCGGCCACCGGAGGAGCAACGTGGATACGGAGTCCGAGACGCGTCGCGCGCCGGATGCCGGTGCCGCCGGCGAGCGGCGACGCGGCGCCGACCGCCGCACCCGCCCCACCCGCCCCTTCGACGTGCTCCGGGGGCATCGACGGCGGCGCGGGGGACGGCGGGCCTCCGAGCGGGAGGGGATCTACGTCGACCGCCTGGCCACGCCCGACGTGATGCTGGTCCTCGCGATCTTCGTGCTGAACATCCTCGACGCCTACCTCACCCTGGACATCGTCCTCCACGGCGCGGAGGAGGCCAATCCGGTGATGGCCACCCTGCTCGGACGCTCCCACGCGGCCTTCCTGGCCCAGAAGATCGCCGTGGTGGGGTTCTGTCTGGTGATCCTGGGCGCCCATCTGCACTTCCGCATCGCCCGCGCGGGTCTGGTCGGCCTGCTGGTCCTCTACGCCGGCCTCTTCGTCTACCACCTGGACCTGCAGAGCACGGCCGCTGCCCTCCCGACCCTGCCTCCCTGAGAGACGGCCGGGTGCGCGGGGGCTCAGGGGCCGACGTGGACCACCACCTGCCTCCGGCCGCCCCGGCGGCGGTGCTCGAAGAGGTAGATCCCCTGCCAGGTCCCGAGCGCCAGGACTCCCGCCCGGATCGGAATCGAGACCGTGGTCGGGGTGAGCGCCGCACGGATGTGGGCCGGCATGTCGTCGGGCCCCTCGAGGGTGTGGGTGTAGGAGGGATCGCCCTCCGGAACCAGGCGCCGGAAGAAGTGCTCGAGGTCGCGGCGGGCGGACGGATCGGCGTTCTCCTGCACCAGCAGGCTCGCCGAGGTGTGGCGCACGAAGACGTGGCAGATCCCCTCCGAGACCCCGGCCTCCTTCACCACGGCGGCCACCTCCCGGGTGATCTCGACGAGCCCGGCGCCGCGGACGGCGAACTCGAGCTGGCGTACCATCG
>JALSIO010000426.1 GCA_026989995.1 Myxococcales bacterium | reverse complement strand
CCGGGGCGCCGCGCTCCTCCCACCGCGGCTCCGGATGCTCGGCGCGGCGCTCTCCCTCGGCGCGGCACTGGCGGCCGGCCTCGCCTTCACCAACCGGGTGGTGATCTCGCCGGACCCCTCTCTCGGCCGCATCCTGGTGGCCACCTGGACGCATGTGGACCGCCAACTCCCCGGCGCCCACATCGGCGAGGCGGTGCGCATCCTCTACGGGCTCGAGGCGCCGGGGGAGGCTCCCGGCCGGGGCGCCGCGCCCCGGCCCGCGGGCCGTGCGCGCTCCGGCTCGGGTGATCCGGGGGCGCGCTGACGGACGCTCCCACCCCCCGGAACGCGCCGTGCGGGCGGTGCTCCGGGCCGCACCCGCTTCGGCGCCGCCGCCCGGGCGTCGTCCTCCTCGACCTCCCGCAGGTAGCCGAGGGCCGAAAGCCGCGCGCGCTCCTCCTCGGTGAGGCCGTCGAGCTCGCCGGCCTCCGCGGCGAGCCGGCCGGCGAGCTCGGCGACCCGGCGCCGGTGCTGCTCGAGAAGCGCGGGACGCTCGGCCGAGACGTCCCGGGTCTCGGCGGGATCCGCGGCGAGGTCGAAGAGGAGCGCCCGGCTGCCGTCCCGGGCGAAGGTGCTCTTGAAGCCCCCGGCCCGGTAGGTCTGCCAGAAGCGCTCCGTCAGGAAGAGCTCGCCCGGAGCGAGGTCCGATTCCGGGCCGGGGGCGAGCCCCGCGAGCCGGCGCAGCATCCGGTGGAGGTCCTCGCTCCGCACGAAGGCGTCGGGCCGGGAGAAGGCCGCCGGTGCCACGATCAGCGGCACGCGGATCAGGTACTCGAAGGAGGGATTCCCGCGGTGGGAGATGCCGCCCTCCACCGGATGCTTCTCGTCCTGCCGCTCCCCGTGGTCTGAGGTCAGCACCACCACCGCGCCGTCGAGGAGGCCGCGCTCCTCGAGGAGGCCGAGCAGCCCGCCCACCCCCTCGTCGGCCGCGCCCACCGCCACCGGGTAGGTGCGGCGCGTGAGCGGATAGTCGTGGGCGTCCATGTAGTGCACGTAGAGGAAGAAGCGGTCGCCCCGCCGGCGGTCGAGCACGCGGGCCGCGGCCTCGTTCACCCGGGCCGCCTCCCGCCCCCGGGCCCAGTGCTGCCGCTCGGCGAGCTTCCCCGCACCCACGGGCTTCGGCCCTCCCGAGACCTGCTCCCAGTCGTCGAACCCGCGGGAGAACCCGGCGGGATCGAAGAGAAGCGCGTTCGAGGCCACGCCGAGGGTCTCGTAGCCGGCCTTGCGCATGGCCTCGCCGAGCGTCTCGAGGCTCTTCGGGAGGCAGGGCCACCGGGGCGCCGGCCGCCGCGCGAAGCGGTTCATGCCGCACCACACGTTCGCGCGCCAGGGAAGCGTCTCCGCCGGTTCCCCGGACTCGATGCTCGGCGTGTGCCCGGTGAAGAGCGCCCCCATCGACATGGTGGTCTGGTGGAAGCTCGAAAACGCCCGGGTGAAGCGCTGCCCCCGGGCGGCGAGCGCGTCCAGGTGGGGCGTGGGCCGGGGAGCCCCGTAGGCCCCCACGTGGTCCCGGCGGAGGGTGTCGACCACGACGAGCACGATGCGCTCCGGCGGCGGGATCACGGGCTCCGGGAGCGCCGAGGCGTCCGACCGGCCCTCCGGATCCCCCGCGCCACGGCAGCCCGCGAGCGCGAGGGCGAAAAGCAGCGCCCAACCGAGGGCGCGGCCCCGCCGCCCGCGCTTCGAGGTCCGCTCGGCGGAGGCGCCGCCCCGGCACCGCCTCAAGGCGGATCTCCGGGCCGGCCGCGGGCCTCACCCTCGCCGCGGCCCGACCCGGGGGCGGCCGCGGGCGAGGGCACGGCCTCGGGTTGAGGCGCCTCCGGCGCGCCGCCGGGCGGCCGTGTCGCCTGGCCGAGCCGCTCGAGGAGCCGCCGCGCGGCCGCATCCTCCGGGGCGATCTCGAGGGCGCGGCGGACGGCGCGCCGCGCCTCCGCGACGCGCCCCTGCCGCGCCCGCACCAGCGCGAGGTTCAGGTGGGCCGGCTGCAGCTCCGGCGCCCGCGCCGCCGCCTCCTCGAAGGCAAGGGCCGCTCCCTCGAGGTCGCCCAGGCGCGCGAGCGCGAGGCCCAGGTTGATCCGCGCCGGCACGAAGGCCGGTGCCTGCTCGACCGCCCGGCCGAGTTCCTCCGCCGCCTCCCCCGCGCGCCCGAGCTGCAGCAGCACGAGCCCCAGGTTCACCCGGGCCTGCACGAGGCCGGGAGCCAGCCGGAGCGCCTCGCGGTAGTGGCGGAGCGCAGCCTCGGCGTCGCCCTGGCGCGCGAGCGCGGCGGCGAGCTGCACGTGCACCTCGGGAGCGCGCGGCGCGATCTCGAGGGCGCGGCGGTAGTGGTCCACCGCCGCCGCGAGCTCCCCCCTTCGCGCGAGGAGCACGCCCAGGTTGTGGTGCCCCTCGGCGAAGCGCGGATCGAGGGCGAGGGCTTCGCGGTAGCGTTGCGCGGCCTCCTCGAGCCGGCCCTCGCGGGCCAGCGCCGAGCCCAGCGCGAAAAGCGACACCGGCGCCGGACCGGCCACCCGCACCGCGTGCTCGAAGAGCGTCACCGAATCCCTCCAGAGCGCCACCTGCGCCCGCGTGGCGCGCGCGAGCACTCCGAGCACCGCCACCGCCAGCAGGGCCGCGCCGAAGGCGGCGGCGCGGCGCGCCCCGGGCCGGCGGGCCGCGGCCCCGAGCCCTTCGGCCGCCAGCCAGACGAGGGCGAGCAGGATACCCACCGAGGGGAGGTAGGTGTACC
>JALSIO010000425.1 GCA_026989995.1 Myxococcales bacterium | reverse complement strand
TCACCCCCACCAAGCCGGGCACGATGAACACGGGCGTGCGTCGCTCCGGGTTGTAGAATGGGACCACGGCGATCCGCACCGACTCCGGGCGCACGCGGTCGGGCGAGGGCCCGAGGTGGAGGCGATCACCGGGCACGAGGCGACCGGCGCCGGCGCCCTCGCCGGCCAGCGGGCGGAAGCGGGCCGCGAGCCGGGCTCCGAGCCCCTCCCCCGCCGCGGCCACCGCCGCCGCGACCGTCGGGTTGGTGGCGTCCGCCAGGATGGCGATCTCGACCCCCTGCCCCCGCGCGATCCGGCGGTCGAGATCGGCGGGAAGGATCACCACCGCACCCACCTCGCTCCGGGCGAGGAGCTCGGTGCCCTCCGCTTCGCTCGCCACCCGACGCACGAAGCGGAAGGTCTGGGTGGCGGCCAGCTCGCCGGTGAGCTTCCGGGAGAGCGTGGTGCCGGAGCGGTCGAGCAGGGCCGCGGCCACCCCGCGCACGTCGAGCTCGATGGCGTATCCGAAAAGCAGGAGCTGGAGGGTGGGAATCCCGACGATCATCGCCAGCGTGAGCCGATCGCGCCTCAGCTGCACCAGCTCCTTCCAGGCCACTGCACCCGTGCGGGTCAGCGAGGCCCGCAGCCGCCGCCCCGCGCTCACGCGGCGCCCTCCCCGAGCGGCAGGGTCTCCCCCCGGAGCAGCGCCACGAAGACGTCCTCGAGCGTCGCCGCCGCCGGCCGGGCCTCTTCGACCCGAAAGCCCCGCGCGGTGAGGTACCGGGCGAGCGCCCGGGCGGCGACCTCGGGCGGCGGCGCGTCGGGTGCCAGCAGCACGTGCGCGGTGGCCCCGAGCTGGGTCACGCTGGCGACCCGGGGGGCCGCGTGGAGGGTGTGGATCGCCTCCTCCGTGCGGTCCACCGCGAGATCGACGACACGCCCGGCGAGCGCCTCGGAGAGCGCGCGGGGGGTGCCGACCGCGGCAGCCCGCCCCTCCCGCAGCAGGAGCAGGCGGTGGCAGCGCACGGCCTCGTCCATGTAGTGCGTGGAGACGAGAACGGTCGTCCCCCCGCCGGCCAGGGCGAAGAGCCACTCCCAGAACTCCCGGCGGCTTTCCGGGTCGACCCCCGCGGTGGGCTCGTCGAGCACGAGGAGCTCGGGGCCGTGGATGGTGGCCGCGGCGAGGGCCAGCCGCTGCTTGAAGCCCCCGGAAAGGGCGCCGGCCCGGCGGCCGGTGAAGGGATGGAGGCGGCCGGCCTCGAGGGATCGCTCGAGGCCCTCGCGCAGGCGCGGGCCCGAGAGGCCGAAGACGCGCCCCGCGAAGAGCAGGTTCTCCCGTACCGTCAGGTCCTCGAACAGGGAGAAGCGCTGGCTCATGTAGCCGGTGCGCGGCCGCAGCCGCTCCACCTCGCCGGGAACCGCGTGCCCGAGCACCCGCACCGCCCCGGAGCTCGGCTCGAGCAGGCCGAGGAGGATGCGCATGAGGGTCGACTTTCCGGAGCCGTTCGGGCCGAGGAAGCCGAAGACCTCGCCGCGCTCGACCCGGAGATCGAGATCGCGCAGGGCCAGGACCTCGCCGAAGCGCCGGCAGAGCCCCCGGGTCTCCACCACCGGGCCCGCGGTCACGGCCGAGGCGCACCCGGGCGCGGCAGGCGGACTTCGGCGGGAAGCCCCGGGCGGAGCTCCGGCGGGGCGTCCTCGACCGCCACCCGTGCCTCGTAGACGAGGTGCACGCGCTCCCGCTCGGTGAGGGCGAAGTGCGGGGTGTACTCGGGCTCGCGGGCCACGTCGAGCACGCGACCCCGAAGCGCGCGGTCGATGCCGTCGACGTGGATCTGCGCAGGCGTGCCCGGGGCCAGGCTGGCAGCCGCCGTCTCCGGGATCCACACCCGGACGAAGGGGGCTTCGTCCGCGAGCAGGACCGCCACCACCGCCCCGGCGGGTACGCGCTCGCCGAGGTCGAAGGGGAGCTGGTCCACCGTCCCGTCCACCGGCGCGAGCAGGATCGTGTCGTCGAGCCGCTTGCGGGCCGCGTGCTCCCGCGCCACCGCCTCGCGGAGCAGCGCCCGGGCCTCGTCGAGCGCGAGGCGAGCCCGCTCGAGCTGCTGCTCCGAGGCCACCTCCCGCTTCCGGAGTTCCACCGCCCGGCGGTGGTCGTGCTCGGCCACGGCGAGCCGCGCCCGGGCGCGGAGCACCCCCGCCTCGGCCGCGGCGAGGTCGGCGTGCGCCAGGGTCGGATCGAGCCGGGCCAGGAGGTCACCCCGCGCCACCCGTGCCCCCCTCCGCACCGCGACCTCGACGAGGGTCTCCGCGTGGGGCGAGGAGACCTCCACCAGCGTGCGCTCCACCGATCCCGGAAGCTCGAGGAGCCCCTCGTCCCCGGCACAGGAGAGAAGCGCGACGGTGGCCGCGAGAAGCGCCCGCGATCGGGCGCCTCGCGGCCGAACCGCCGGGCGCCGTGCCCCGCGCGCGCCGGGGAATCCGCCCTCGAGCGAGGTTCGGCGCGCGCGGGCCGCCGTCGTGCCGCCCCGGGCCCCGGGCGCGGCGCGGCCCGCACCGCGGGGGTCGGGGCCGCCGCGCTCCGCCCCCTCCACCCTGCCCGGTCGGGTCACCGACTTCCGCACGTGCCGGCCTCCGCGCGGGAGGGTAGGCGGGCCCGGGGAGCCCGCCACGCGCAAGGCGCCCGCACCCGGCCGCCCGGAGCGCGCCGGGCCGGCCCCCCCGGCGGGCGCGCGCCGGTCCCACCCGCCTATCCTCCCCCGCGCGCCCGATCCCGCGGAGGAACGCCG
>JALSIO010000424.1 GCA_026989995.1 Myxococcales bacterium | reverse complement strand
ACCGGACCCGCGCCGCCGCGCCCGCAGGCGCCGCGACCGCGGCCGCGCGCGCCGGGAATCGCAGTATACGGTCGGCGTGGTCCCCGTCGAACCGCGGGACGAAGAATCGGAAGGCGGGCCCATCCCCGGGGGCGCCGGCGCCGGGCGCTTCGCTATGCCTTGCGGGCATGGCGGAGGGCAGCGGCCGACGGCGACAATCCCGGGTTCCCGCGAGTCGGCTCGAACGCCTCGCGCGTTTCGGCCTGCTCGCCGGCGAGCTCACACTCGGAAGCGCCATGGCCGGGGCACGCCGGATCCTCGCCGGCGGCTC
Organism: Myxococcales bacterium; assembly: GCA_026989995.1. GTDB lineage: Bacteria > Myxococcota_A > UBA9160 > UBA9160 > JALSIO01 > JALSIO01. The sequence continues at coordinate 2,473 of JALSIO010000424.1, read as the reverse complement.
GGCCTCCGAGGCGCTGCAGGCGGCGCTCTCCACGGGCAATGCCCGCCGGCTCGCACGGCGCCTCGCGGAAATGCGGGGCGCGGCCATGAAGCTCGGCCAGCTTCTCTCCCTCGAGGGCCCCGACCTGCTGCCCCCGGAGTTCGCGGAGGCCCTCGCGGTGCTCCGGGCCTCGGCAGACACGATGCCCGCCACCCAGGTGCGACGCGTGCTCGGGCGCGAGTACGGGCGCGGCTGGGAGGCGAAGTTTCGCGACTTCGACTTCGAGCCCCTCGCCGCGGCTTCCATCGGCCAGGTGCACGCCGCCACCACCCGCGAGGGGCAGCGCATCGTGCTGAAGATCCAGTACCCGGGGGTGGCCCGAAGCATCGACAGCGACGTGGACAACGTCGCGGCGCTGCTGCGACTCCTGCGGCTGCTCCCGGGCGAGATCGACCTCTCGGGCCTGATCGAGGAGGCCAAGCGCCAGCTCCACCAGGAGGCCGACTACCTCGCCGAGGCCGCGAGCCAGACTCGCTACGCCCGACTGGTCGCGGACGACCCGGGACTCCGGGTGCCCCGCGTCCACCCGGAGCTCACGACCCGTCGCCTCCTCGCCATGGATCGCATCGACGGGTGCGCCATCGACGCGTGGGCCGATGAAGGCGTGGGGCAGCCGCGTCGCAACCGGGCGGCGGAGCGCCTCGAGCGCCTGCTCTTCCGCGAGCTCTTCGAGTTCCGGTTCATGCAGACGGACCCGAACTTCGCCAACTACCTGGTGGAGCCCGAGGACGACCGGATCGCGCTGCTCGACTTCGGCTCGACCCGGGAGTTTCCCGCGGTGCTCACCGAACGCTACCGGCGCATCTGTCGGGCCGTGATCGCAGGCGATCGGACCGAGGTCCGCAAGCTGGCGGAGGAGATCGGCTACCTGCCCGAAGGCGAGCGAGAGGACCGGGCGGAGGGCGTGGTGGACCTGATCCTCCTGGTCTGCGAGCCGCTCCGCCACCGGGGCCGCTACGACTTCGCCGGTTCGGGCCTTCTGGCGCGAGCCCGGGCGCTCGGGTTCGAGCTCGTCCTCGAGCGGGGCTTCCTCCACCCCCCGCCGCCGGACACGGTCTTCCTGCACCGCAAGCTCGTCGGCTCCTTCCTGCTCTGCGCCCGGCTGGGCGCCCGGATCCCGGTCCGGGCGCTGATCGAGCCCTTTCTCGAGGCGCCTCAGCCGGAGGCGGAGCCGGACCCGGCAGGAGGCTCCCCGAGCCCGTAGAGGCGGCGGGCGTTGCCCGCCAGGATGCGCTCCACCGAGGCCGCGGGCAGGCCCTCGAGGGCCCGCAGCGTCTTGCGCACGGCCCCGGGAAAGGGCGCGTCCGGATGCGGGTAGTCGGAGGACCAGACCAGCACGTGGTCGCCGAGGCGCTCAGCCACCACCGGCACCAGCTCGTCCTCGGGGTCGGCGGCCACGAAGCACTGGCGGCGGAAGACCTCCGACGGCCGCTCCGGGGCCGCGGGAAGGAGCCTCCGCCACGTCTCGAAGTGGTCGTCCATGCGATCGAGCCAGTACGGGACCCAGCCGGAGCCGCTCTCGAGGAAGACGAAGCGGAGGTCCGGGTGCCGCGCCGCCACCCCTTCGAGCAGGATCGAGGCGCAGGCGGCCATCTGCTCGAACGGGTGGGAGAAGAAGTGCCACACCGCGGGGTTCGCGCTCCGATCCCGGCCGAGCGTGGGCAGGGAGTCGGAGATTCCCTCGTGCACCGTCACGGGAACCCCGAGGCGCTCGGCGCAGGCGAAGACCGGGTCGAGGGCGAGGTCGTGGAGGCAGCGGCCTCCGATGGGATTGGGGCGCACGAAGGCGCCCCGGAAGCCGTAGCGGTCGACCGTGCGCTCGAGCTCCGCCACCGCGGCGGGGGGATCGTCGAGGGGGAGGAGCGCCACGCCGAGCAGGCGATCCGGTGCCGCCGCCACGTAGTCGCCCAGCCAGTCGTTGTAGGCCCGGCAGAGCGCGGCGTGGAGCTCCGGGTCCTCCACCTCGCAGAAGAAGAAGGCCAGCGTCGGGTAGAGGACGGCGACGCCGATGCCCTCCTCGTCCATGTCCCTCAGCCGGGCCACGGGATCCGACCCGCCCTCCGGCATGCCGGACCGGCTGCGCCGCCCCGTCTCGTCCCGGAAGGGCACCGCGAGCGACGCCGCGGTGCGCATGATCCGGCGCCCGCCGACCTCGTAGCAGAAGCGCCCGGACCGGTCGCGCACGGGGCGGGGCATGCGGTCGTGGAAGCGCGGCTCGAGATAGCGTGCCCAGATCTCCGGCGGTTCGATCACGTGGCCGTCGGAATCGATCACCGGGACGGGAGCGGTGGGCGCGGACACGGGCGGACCTCCGGGTGCAATCCTATGCGAGCCGGGCCCGGGACCGCACGCCGCAGGTGCGGCAGGCTATCCTCCGGGCGGCCGGCGCCGGACCGCCGGGGAGCGCTCGCGGCCCGGCCGGAAGGAGCCCACC
>JALSIO010000423.1 GCA_026989995.1 Myxococcales bacterium | reverse complement strand
CGCGCCGGCCCGCGCACACGGCGGCTTCGGCGACCTGCCCGGGAAGCCCCCTGCGCCCGGCGAAGACGCCTCCGGGACGGCCCCCGGGCGCGACGTGGAACCCGCAGCCGACGCCATGGGCATCGGCGGTGCCGGCGAGCGCCCCGTACCCGCCGTCGCGGACTTCGGCGGGGAGGCCGGCGACGACTCGGCGGTCGGCCCGGGCGGTTTCGGGATGGATGCCGGGGACGAGCGCGCACCCGCAGCCGACGGCTTCGACATGGATGCCGGGGACGAGCGCGCACGGGCAGCCGAGGACGTCAGGATGGCCGCGAAGGGGGACGTCCGACCGGCCGCGGGCGGCTTCGGGGCGGGTGCAGGAGACGACCTCGCTCCGGGCGCCGGGGAGGGGCTCGCCCCGGAAGCGGTCGATTCCGCCTTCGACTTCTTCGAGGAGGACCTCACCTCGCCCGGCCGCCCGGGTGCCGGCGATACCTCCGGGGATTCGCTCGAGGCCTTCGACTTCGGCGCTCCGGACGACGCCACCTTCGCCGGCCTCGCGGATGCGGATCCGGGTGAGGAGGCCGGTGACGACGGGCTCGGCGAGCTGCTCGACGAGCAGGAGCCCCCCCCGGGAGACACCCACTTCGGCATCGACACGGATTCCCTGCTCGGGCACCCGCCCGACGCGGACCTGGTCGCCTCGGCCCCCCCCGAGCTCGACGCCCGTCCGCCGGCACCGGCTGCGGCGGATCCCGCCCCGCCGCCGGGTGCACCCCCGGGCGCCCGGGCCGCCGGGATGGGGGAGACCGGATCGCCCGTGGGGGCCGTCCCGAGCCGGGAAGGCGGTGCGGGAGAACCCGGGTCGGCGTTCGCCGACCTCGGGGCGGAGGGCGACTTCCGTCCCCGGGCCGGCAGCTCGACCCAGGACCCGCTCGGTGCGCTCGGTGCGGAGGAGCTCTCGCGGGAGACCGCACTCGACCCGGACCCGTCGGGGTCGTTCGCGGTCCCGGCGGATGATGCCGCCTTCGCCACCGACCCGGCTGCGGACGCGGCAGCCTCCGGGAGCACCTCCGACGAGCTCTCCGCCAGCGGACTCGACACGCCTCCCGGGGCCCCGTTCGAGCAGCCCGGGGGAGAGCCCGCCGCCGCGGACGACCTGTTCGCGGACGACCTCTTCGCCCCGGAGACGGGGCCGGAGCTCGAGACGGTGGTCGACCCCGGCGGGGAGACCTCCACGCCCCTGGTGGACGCCGTGGAGGTGGAGCCACGGGACACCTCCCCGGCCGGCGAGGGAGCCAGCCGGATGCCTCCGGCCGGCGGCCCCGCGTTCCGCCAGGAGATCCACGACACCCTCGAGAAGATCGCCTGGGAGGCCTTCGCGGACGTGTCGGAGCAGGTGGTCCGCCGCGTCGTGGAGCGGGTCGAGGCGGTGGCGTGGGAGGTGATCCCGCAGATGGCGGAAACGCTCATCCGCGAGGAGATCCGCAGGCTGAAGGGCGAGCCCGAGCAGGACGCCTAGCCGCGTGGCGGGGGGTGCCCGGCGCGGCCGCGCCCCTCCGGGCTAAGATCCGCTCCATGCGGCCGCCCCCGCCCCGCCCGGCCTTTCTCCCCCTGGTGAGGCTCGCCCTGGCCGAGGACCTCCGGGGGGGCGATCTGACCAGCGAGCTGCTGCTTCCGACGGAGCGGCCGGGCCGCGCGGTGATCGAGGCCCGCGAGCCGCTGGTCGTCTGCGGGCTCCCCGTGGTGGCCTGCGTCTTCGGGGAGGTGGACCCTGCCGTCCGCTTCGTCCCCCGCCGGAACGAGGGCGAGCGCGCCCGCCCCGGCGAGACCCTGGCCGAGCTCGAAGGCCCGATCCGCAGCCTGCTCGCGGCCGAGCGGACGGCGCTCAACTTCCTGGGGCGCCTGGCCGGGATCGCCACGCTCACCCGCCGCTGCGTGGAGCTCGTGGCGGGGACGCGGGCCCGCATCGTGGACACCCGCAAGACCCTCCCGGGCTGGAGGGTGCTCGACAAGTACGCCACCGCCGTGGGAGGTGCCACGAACCACCGCTTCGGCCTCGACGACGGCATCCTGCTCAAGGACAACCACGTGGCCGCTGCCGGGGGTGTGGGGCCGGCCGTCAAGCGGGTCCTCGCCGGTGCGCCCCACCACCTTCGCGTGCAGGTGGAGGTGGAATCCCTGGCCGAGGCCCGGGAGGCCGTGGAGGCCGGTGCGGACTTCCTGCTGCTCGACAACCTCGCGCCCGCCGAGATCGCGACCATCGTGGAGGAGCTCGCCGAACGCACGGTGATCGAGGCCTCCGGCGGCATCGCGCCCGAGAACCTCCGGGCGGTGGCGGAGACCGGGGTGCACCGGATCTCGGTCGGGCGACTGACCCACTCGGCGCCGGCCGCAGACGTGGCGCTGGAGATGCGGACCGGAGGTGCATCCGCATGACAGCCGGGGCGGCGCGCGTGCTCGAGCTCCTGCGCGGCGCCCCGGGCCGGCGGCTTTCCGGTGAGGAGCTCTCGCGGGTGCTCGGCGTCAGCCGCGCCCAGGTCTGGAAGCACGTCGAGACGCTGCGGAGCCGGGGCTACCGGATCGACGGCACCCCCGGAGGCGGCTACCGCCTGGTGGCGGTGCCGGACCGCCTCCATCCGGAGGAGCTCCAGGCGGGACTCGCCACCCGGTGGCTGGCGCGGCGCATCCACCACCACGAACGCCTCGATTCCACCAACACCCGGGCCCTCGAGCTCGCCCGCGCCGGCGAGCCGCACGGAACGGTGGTGATCGCCGAGGGCCAGACGGCGGGGCGCGGGCGGCT
>JALSIO010000422.1 GCA_026989995.1 Myxococcales bacterium | reverse complement strand
TCGTTCCCGGTGGACGCGGATCCTGCTTTTCGCAGCCCTCTGCCTGGCGGGCGCCCTCCTCGCCGGCGCGGTCGTCTTCGAGCGGACCCTCCTCGCCGACCTCCCCGACATCTTCCGGGTCGAGGACTACGCCCCGCCGCTCACCACCCGCGTCGTCGACCGCGAGGGGCGGATCATCGGCGAGTTCTTCGAGCAGCGCCGCACCCTGGTATCCCGGGAGGCGATCCCGGAGATCGTCAAGCAGGCCTTCGTGGCGGGCGAGGACGACCAGTTCTACCACCACCGGGGCGTGGACTACGTCTCCATCCTGCGGGCCGCGTGGGTGAACCTCCGCGCCGGGGGCCAGATCAAGCAGGGCGCGAGCACCATCACCCAGCAGACCGTCAAGGCCCTGCTCCTCTCGCCGGAGCGGAGCTTCCGGCGCAAGATCCGCGAGCTGATCCTCGCCCGGAGGCTCGAGCAGCGCCTGTCGAAGGACGAGATCCTCTACCTCTACCTGAACCAGATCTACTTCGGGCACGGCGCCTACGGGATCGGCGAAGCCGCCCGCACCTACTTCGGCAAGCCCGTCTCGCAGCTCACCGTCTCCGAGGCCGCGCTGCTCGCCGGGCTCCCCCAACGCCCTTCGTCCTACTCGCCCTTCCGGAATCCCGAGGCCGCCGAGACCCGCCGCCGGTACGTGCTCCGGAGGATGTACGAGGAGGGCTACATCTCCGAATCCGCCTTCGAGGAGGCCCTCGCTGAGCCCCCCACCCTGCGGGCCGCCGCGCCGGCCGAGGACTCCGAGGTGGCCGCCTACTTCACCGAGGAGGTGAGGCGGACGCTCACGGAGCGCCTCGGGGGAGAGCGCCTCCGCACCGGGGGACTCCGCATCGAGACGACCCTCGACCTCGATCTCCAGCGCGCGGCGGTGGAGGCCTTGCGCCGGGGCCTCGTCGCCCATGACCGGCGCCGGGGCTACCGCGGACCGCAGCGGCGCGTGGCCCCGGAGCAGCGCAAGGCGGTCCTCGCCGAGCTCGCCGAGCGCAACGGCCTCACGGCCGGCGGGGGGCCGGCGGCGCTCGCCGACGCCTCGGACCGGGTGCTCGAGGGCCTCGTCCTCGAGGTCAGCCGGCTCGGGGGCACGGCCCGGGTGGCCTTCGCGCCCGGTGTCGAGGGTCGGGTGCGTCTCGAAACGGTGCGCTGGGCCCGCCGCCCCGACCCGAAGCGCCTTCCCCATCCCGTGCGCTCCATCGATCGGGTCTTCGCCCCCGGCGACGTGGCCTCCTTCCGCGTGATCGGCGGGGACGCCGGCGGGCTCCCCGAGGTCACCCTCGAGCAGGAGCCGGCCGTCGAGGGGGCGGTGCTCGCCTACGATGTCGAGGCGGGGGAGGTCCTCGCCCTCGTCGGCGGCTACCGCTTCGAGCGCAGCGAGTTCAACCGCGCCACCCAGGCCAGGAGGCAGCCCGGCTCCGCCTTCAAGCCCCTCGTGTACGCCGCTGCCCTCGAGGCGGGGTTCACGCCGGCCTCGATCGTGGTGGACCGGCCGGTGGTCTACGAGGACTGGCGTCCCGAGAACTACGGGCGGAAGTTCCTCGGTCGGCTCACCCTGCGCGAGGCGCTCGCCCGCTCGGTCAACAACGCCACCATCCACCTGGCGCGGGAGGTCGGCGTGGGGCGGGTCGTCGACCTCGCGCAGCGCCTCGGAATCGCCTCTCCCCTCGACAGGGACCTCTCGCTGGCCCTCGGTGCCACCGAGGTGCATCTCGCCGAGCTGACCCGGGCCTACGCGGGCTTCGCCCGGGGCGGGAGGCGGCTCGACCCGGTGTTCATCCGCCGCGTCCTCGACCGCAACGGAGAGGTCGTCCTCGAGAATCTTCCGCTGCTCGAGGACCCTCCCGCGATCCCCGAGGCGGCGCTCCCCTTCCAGCAGGCCCACCCCGAGCTCGGGGGTGCCCTCGAGGCCGACCGCGTGATGCGGCCGGTCGACGCCTTCCTCGTCACCAGCCTGCTGCGGGCCGTGGTGGCCGATCCGCGGGGCACGGGCCGGGGGGCCCGCACCCTCGGGCCGGGGATCGTGGGAAAGACGGGCACCACCAACGAGCAGGCGGACGCCTGGTTCGTGGGCTACTCGCCTCGCATCGCCACCGGGGTGTGGGTGGGCTACGACCGCAAGCAGGTGCTCGGCCGCGGCGAGACCGGGGGGCGGGCCGCCCTGCCGATCTGGGTGGAGACGATGCGGGCGGCGCTCGAGCGCTACCCCGGTCGGGAGTTCCCGGTGCCCGAGGGCATCACCTTCGCCCGGATCGACGCGCGCACGGGGCTGCTCGCCGACGCCACCAGCGAGGCGGTCTACGAACAGCCCTTCGCCTCGGGTACCGAGCCCACGGCCTTCGCCAGCAGCGACGACGCCAGCCGGGTGGAGGAACGCAAGCGGCTCCGGGTCGAGACCTTCTAGAGAGCCCTTCCACCGAGCTTCGCGGGGACCCCCGAGGAGGAATCCGGCGCAAGCAGCCCGACGAGGTCGGCGGGCTCGCGGAGGATCCGCGCGGCTCCGGCGCGGCGGAGTTCCTCCTCGCTTCCGATGCCCCAGGCGACACCGACGGGCAGGAGCCCATGGGCGCGGGCGGCCTCCACGTCGTGCCGCCGGTCGCCCACGAGCACCACCCGGCCGGGCGGCACCGGCCGCATGCCGAGGCCCTCGAGGGCCCGGGCTACGGTCCGCTCCTTCGGCTCTCCATCGGGATCGAGGGAGGGACCTTCGATGCAGTCGAAGAGCTCCGCGATGCCCCGGGCCTCGAGAATGG
>JALSIO010000421.1 GCA_026989995.1 Myxococcales bacterium | reverse complement strand
CTGCACGCCGCCCTCGAAGGAGGCCGGATCGCCGAGCGCTCGGAAGACGGCCTTCGCCTCGTCGTGCCCCGCCCCTTCGCCGCCCGCCGCCTCACCGACCACCGGGCCGCGCTCGAGGCCGTCCTCGCGGAATTCTTCGGCCGGCCGGTCCGGGTGGAGATCGGTGCCGAGGATACCGCCGAACCCGAACCGGGCGCGCTCCGGGCCCCGCGGGTCGACCCCGAGGTGCTCCGCGAGCGGCGCCGGCGGGCCCTCGACCACCCGGCCGTCAACGCCGCCGTGGAGATCCTCGGAGGCGAGATCCTCGAGATCCACCCCGTGACCGGAGACCGTCCGCTGTGAAAATTCCGGACCTCGGAGAGCTCCTCGCCCGGGCGCAACAGGTCCAGCAGCGGCTCGCCGAGGTGCAGCGCGACCTCGCCCGCCGCACCGCGGAGGCTTCCGCGGGCGCGGGGCTCGTGACGGCCGTCGCCTCGGGGGATCTCCGGATCCGCGAGATCCGGATCGATCCGGAGCTCCTCGCCCGGCAGGACCGTGAGATGATCGAGGACCTCGTGGTCTCGGCCACCAACGCCGCCCTCGACGCGGCCCGCAGGCTCGCCGAGGAGGAGCTGAAGCGGGTCACGGGGGGGCTTCCCCTCCCGCCGGGAATGCTCGGCACGCCATGAGCGCCCCCGCCCCCGCGGTGATCGAGCGGCTGGTGGCGGCGCTGCGGCGGCTCCCCGGAATCGGGGAGAAGTCCGCGACCCGCCTCGCCTTCTTCCTGCTCCAGGCCCCTGAGTCGCTGGTCTCCGAACTCGCCCACGCAATGCTGCGGCTCAAGCGCGAGGTGGTCTTCTGCGAGCAGTGTTTCGACCTCGCCGAGCGGAGCCCGTGCGCGATCTGCTCCGACCCGAAGCGGGACCGCTCGCTGCTCTGCGTGGTGGAGGAGCCGGCCGATCGCGCGGCGGTGGAGCGCAGCGGCGGCTACCACGGTCTCTACTTCGTGCTCGGCGGCGCGCTCTCCCCCCTCGACGGCATCGGCCCCGACGAGCTGCGCATCGCGCCGCTTCTCGATCGGGTGCGGCGCGAGCCGGTGGAGGAGGTCATCCTGGCCACCAACCCCAACGCCGAGGGCGACGCCACGGCCCACTACCTCGCCTCTCGGCTGCGCGATACGGGCGTGCGCGTGACCCGCATTGCCTGCGGGATGCCGCTCGGCGGCGACCTCGAGTATGCCGACCACGTCACGGTGGGGCGTTCGCTTGAGAACCGCCGCCCGCTCGACTAAAGCGGAGCGTGCTGCGCGGCGATAAAGCCTGCGTTCGGGAGCGCGCTTGCCCCGCCCCTGGCGCGGGGTAGAGTTGCGAACGGGTCGCAGCTCCCGCGCAGCCAGGGACACGCCCATGCTCGATTCCCAGCTCGTGATGTACGACGAGGACCACCGGCGGATCCTCGCCGTCATCCGCAAGCTCGTCCAGAGCGCCCACGCGAAGGGCATCTTCGTGGTGGACCGCAACGGCCAGCTCATGGCGGAGGCCGGCGAGATGCGAGGGATCGACACCACCAGCCTCGCCTCGCTCGCGGCGGGCAACATCGCGGCCAGCGGCGGTCTCGCCAAGATCATCGGCGAGGATGAATTTCCCGTCCACTTCCACCAGGGCCGGCGGGACAGCCTCCACATCAGCACCGTGGGCCGCCGGGCGATCCTGCTCGTCGTCTTCGACGAGCGGAGCTCGCTCGGCCTCGTGCGACTCCGGGTGCGGAAGGCCCAGACCGAGCTCGCCCGCATCTTCGAGGAGATCGAGAAGAAGAGCGAGCGCGCGGGGGGGAGCGCCGAGACTCCCTTCGCCGAGATCACCGACGAAGACATCGACAACCTCTTCAACTCCTGAGGCAGCCGGAGCGACCGCCACGCATGTCCTTCATCAACTACTCGGCGCGCGAGATCAACTGCAAGATCGTCTACTACGGGCCGGGCCTGTGCGGAAAGACGACCAACCTCCAGTACGTCTACAACAAGACCAATCCGGACCTGAAGGGGAAGATGATCTCGCTGGCGACGGAGACGGAGCGGACCCTCTTCTTCGACTTCCTGCCGCTGGCCCTCGGCGAGATCCGGGGATTCAAGACCCGCTTCCACCTGTACACGGTTCCCGGTCAGGTCTTCTACGACGCCAGCCGCAAGCTCATCCTGAAGGGGGTCGATGGGGTCGTCTTCGTCGCCGACAGCCAGGTCGAGCGCATGGACGCCAACCTCGAGAGCGCCGACAACCTGCGGGCGAACCTCCGGGAGCAGGGCTTCGACCCCGACCGCATCCCCACCGTGATCCAGTACAACAAGCGCGACCTGCCCAACGCCGCCCCCCTCGAGGAGATGCGCAGGCTCCTGAACCCGCGGGGCCTCCCGGAGTTCGAGGCCTGCGCCACCGTCGGCAAGGGCGTCTTCGAGACGCTCAAGGCGGTGGCCAAGGGCGTCCTGGCCGACCTGCGAACGATGGGGCGCTGAGCCCCGCGACGGCCGGGGCGCCAGGCCGCCGCGGCCGCCCCGGTCGGAGGCCCGCGCCGGAGCCGGCTAAGCTCCCCGCATGGCCGAGGCCCTCGTCGCCGGACGCAAGGTCCACTACCAGCTCCACGGGCCCGAGGAGGGCGAACCGCTCGTCCTCGTGATGGGCGCCGGCGGCTCCTGCCAGGGATGGCTGCCCCTGCAGGTCCCGGAGTTCGCGCGCGACCGGCGGGTGCTCATCTACGACCACCGCGGCGTCGGGGGCAGCGACGACCCGGGCGGCCCCTTCACCACCGCCGACC
>JALSIO010000420.1 GCA_026989995.1 Myxococcales bacterium | reverse complement strand
CAGCAGGTCAGGTACACCTGCAGAAAGGGCAGGGCGTGCTCGGGCGAGCCGGCGAGCAGCTGCCCGGTGCGGGCCAGCAGTGCCACCAGGGAGATGAGGCACCAGAGCCCGATCCACGCGTGCAGGCGCGTCCGGTTCCGCGAGAAGACGTTCCAGGCGTGGTACAGCGCGAGGTAGCCGGAGACCGCGGCGAGGGAGAGGGTGATCCCGGGGGCGAGCGGGATGCCGAGGTCCGGCAGGCTCATCGGTCTCCTGCTCCGGAACCCGCCCCGGTGTGCCGTCGAAGGGCCTGTGCGAGTGCCTCACGCCGGATCGGCTTGGTCAGGTAGTCGTCCATGCCCGCCGCGAGCGCGCGCTCGCGGTCGCCGGCCAGGGCGTGGGCGGTGAGCGCGAGGATGGGAACATGGCCCCCGGTGGCGGCCTCGTCGGCGCGGATGCGCCGCGCCGCCTCGTAGCCGTCCATCCCGGGCATCTGGCAGTCCATGAGGATGGCCGCGTAGCCGCCGCCGCGGGCGGCCTCGACGGCCTCCATCCCGGTTCCGACCACGTCGGCGGTGTAGCCGAGTCGTTCGAGGAAGGCGGTGGTGAGGCGCTGGTTGGTGGGGTTGTCCTCGGCCACCAGCACCCGCCTCCCGTCGCCCTCGGGCGGCGTCTTCCCGGGCCGGCAGGTGGGCGCGCTCCGGTCGCCCGTGCCGACCTCCTCCGTCCGGCCGAGCGCCGTGGCCACGGCCCGCAGCAGACGCCGCCGGGCGGCGGGCTTCGAGGTCCGCGCCCGGCCGAGGGCGAGCAGGGACGGGTCGGGCTCGGGCTGCGCTCCGAGGGGGACGAGCCAGACCAGGGGACAACCGCGCTCGTCGAGCTCCTTGGCGAGCTCGGCGAGGGCCGAGGTTTCGGCCCCGTCCGGAGCGAGACCGACCACGGCGGCGTCCGGGAGGGCCTCGAAGGCCTCCCGTGCCTCCCCGGTCCCGGCCGCTTCCACCACCTCGGCGCCGGCGTGCTCGAGCCACGCGCGGAGCGCCGGCCGTGTGGTCTCCGAGCGCTCGACCAGGAGCACGCGGGCACCCCGGAGCGGCGGAGGCCCGGCCGCGCCGCTGCCGCCGTCCTCGCCCGGTTCGGTGGGCAGCGCGAGCTCGAAGGCGAAGCAGCTTCCGGCTCCCAGCCGGGTATCGACGCGGAGCTCGCCGCCCATGCGGGAGACGAGCTCCCGGCAGATGGCGAGCCCGAGACCGGTGCCGCCGTGGCGGCGGCTGGTCGAGGCGTCCTCCTGCTCGAAGGCTTCGAAGACGCGATCCACCCGGTCCGGGTGGATGCCGGGCCCCGAGTCCCGGACCTCGAAGCGGATGCCGGCGCCGCCTTCCTCGCCTCCGGCACGGAGCACCCCGATCCACACGGATCCGGTCTCGGTGAACTTCACCGCGTTGCCGGCGAGGTTGAGCAGGATCTGTCGGAGCCGGTGACGGTCTCCCCGGACCCGGGCCGGCAGGGTCGGGTCCGAGAACGCGGCGAGCTCGATCCCCTTGCCGTGGGCCCGCGGCGCCAGGACGCCGGCCACCTCCTCGACGAGCTCCTCCGGGGAGAAGGGAACCGGCTCGAGTTCGAGGTGCCCGGCCTCGATCTTCGAGAAATCGAGGACGTCGTTGACGAGGTCGAGCAGGGCCTGGCCCGACAGCCGGAGCGAGCGGACGAGCTCGCCCTGGTCGGAGTCGAGCTCGGTATCCGCGAGGAGCTCGGAGAGGCCGATCACCCCCGAGAGCGGGGTGCGGATCTCGTGGCTCATGTTGGCGAGGAATGCGCTCTTGGCTCGGGTGGCGGCCTCCGCGGCCCGGCGCGCCTCCTCGAGCTCCCGGTTCTTCCGGGCGAGCTCGGCGGTGCGCGTCATCACCTCCTCCTCGAGTCGCTCCTGCACCCGCCGGTAGTGCAGCACCGCCATGTGGGTGAAGGTCACCGCGGCGAACGGGAAGCTGAACTCGAAGAGCACCACCCGGGGGCCGCCGAAGAGGGAGCCCAGGCTGTCGTGCAACGCGAGTCCCAGGTAGACAAGGGCGCAGGCCGCGGCGACGCGGCGCTGGCTCGCGTCGAGGACCGGGGAGCTCCGAATCAGGTGCACGCCGTAGCCCCCGACCAGGAAGATCAGGGGCAGCGCCAGCCCCTTGACCGGTCCGAGCTCCGGGGTGTGGTAGCTGCCGCCGAACAGTGCGGGGACGAGCCGCGTCTCGTCGGTGACCACGAGGGAGGTGCCGGCCGCCAGGGCGGCGACCGAGGCGGACAGCGAGAAGAGGATGCCGAGCGCCCGCGGCGCCGGCGGGCGCTCGGTGAGCGCCCGGAGCGCGCCGATCACCGGCGCCGGCAGGAGGTAGGAGCAGGCCACGTAGATGCGGCAGGCGAGCACCGCGAGCTCGGGATCGGCGGCGGAGACCTGCACGGCCCGGGCGATACCCGCCACGAGCGCGTTCGTGCACCAGACGGCGATCCAGCCGTGGACGCGACGCCGGACGCCCTGGCGGAAGGTCCAGAGGTGGCTCAGGGCGAGGTAGGCCGTGACCCCGCAGAGGGCGACGGTCGGCAGGATGGCGGCAGGCACGGAGGGCGCAGCGGGCATGGCTCCCCGGGGACGATGGGCAGGTGGACGGGCTCGCTTCGGCTACTCATCGGCCCGCGGGGGGGCATCCCGCCCGGGGGTTTCCCCGAGGCGGAGCCGATCGCGGCCCGGACTGCTCCCCCGACTCCGCGCAGGCCGCCGCGAGGCCCCGGAAGAGCCGCCCGGAGGTCTCCCCCCCGAGCTTCTCGGGG
>JALSIO010000419.1 GCA_026989995.1 Myxococcales bacterium | reverse complement strand
CGTGAAGGGCGGCCTCGCCGAGTCGCTTCCCGGGCTTCTCCCCGCGGGGGTCCACTTCGTGGGCTCCCACCCGATGGCCGGCAGCCACCTCCGCGGCGTGGAGCATGCCCGGGCCGATCTCTTCGATGGAGCCCCCTGCGTGGTGTGCCCGACTCCGGGGGTCCCGGCGGCCGCGGTCGAGCGGCTGGCCGGGTTCTGGTGTTCCCTCGGAGCCCGCGTGCAGGTCCGCGAGCCCCACCGCCACGACCTCGAGGTCGCGTGGGTGAGCCACCTGCCGCACATTCTGGCCTTCGCCTTCGCCCGGGCGCTCGAGGGGGCGCCGCGCGACGCCGGCGCGCTCGCGGGCTCCGGCTTCCGGGACTTCACCCGGATCGCACGGAGCGATCCCGGCCTGTGGGCCGAGATCGTCGCGGCCAACGGCAAGGCGATCGCCGGGCCGCTCGCCCGCGCCATCGAGTGCCTCGGGGAGCTGGCGCGGGCGCTCGAAGCCGGGGATGCCGACCAGGTGGAGTCGGCCTTCGCCCGCGGTCGCGCCGAGCTCGCACGGTTCGGTGCGGCCACGACCGATTCTGCGGCAGCCTCCGCGGAGGCTGCGGAGAAGCCCCATCCGGAGGCTCGATCCGGAAATCCGGCCGCGGCACGGACCGCGGCCACCCAAGGAGCGAACGACATCGTTCATGACTGACGAGATCCAGACTGCCGAACATTCTTCCGAGACCGCGGAGGGCCGGGGGCGCGAGAGCTTCGCCGAGCTCTTCGAGCAGGCGGCCTCGACCCTGAAGGAGGGGGAGGTCTACCCCGGCCGGGTCACCCGCATCGACGACGACATGGTGACCGTCGACGTGGGCTTCAAGTCCGAGGGGCTGGTACCGGCCTGGGAGTTCATGGAGGAGGACGGAACGCTGACCGTGAAGGTCGGCGATACCGTCGACGTCCTCGTGGAGGAGCTCGAGGACGCCGAGGGACATATCGTCCTCTCGAAGGAGAAGGCCGATCGTCTCAAGATCTGGGACGAGATCAGCCGCGCCTACGAGGCCGACGAGCCGGTGGAGGGCACCATCGTCTCCCGGGTCAAGGGCGGCCTCTCGGTGGACATCGGGGTGAAGGCCTTCCTCCCCGGTTCCCAGGTCGACCTCCGGCCGGTCCGCAACCTCGAGCACCTGATCGGGGAGCGCCAGAGGTTCAAGATCATCAAGTTCAACAAGCGACGGGGGAACATCGTGCTCTCCCGCCGGGCGCTGCTCGAAAAGGAGCGCGAGAAGCTCCGGGCCGAGACCCTCGCCACCCTCGAGGTGGGCCAGATCGTGGACGGGCAGATCAAGAACATCACGGACTATGGCGCCTTCATCGATCTCGGCGGGATCGACGGCCTGCTGCACGTCACCGACATGTCCTGGGGGCGGGTGAACCACCCGAGCGACCTGTTCCGCGTGGGGGACGAGCTCAAGGTCAAGGTGCTCAAGTACGACCCCGAAAGCCAGCGGGTCTCGCTCGGGCTCAAGCAGATCCAGCCGGATCCGTGGGTCGACGCCAGCATGAAGTACCCGCTCGGCAAGCGGGTCGAGGGCCGGGTGGTCTCGCTGACCGACTACGGGGCGTTCGTGGAGCTCGAGCCCGGCATCGAGGGGCTCATCCACATCTCCGAGATGTCGTGGACCAAGCGGGTGAAGCACCCGAGCAAGCTCGTCTCCGTGGGAGACACGGTGGAGGCCGTGGTGCTCGGCGTCGACGAGAGGAACCGCAAGCTCTCGCTCGGAATGAAGCAGATCGAGCCCAACCCGTGGAGCGTGATCGAGGAGAAGTACCCGATCGGGACCCGGGTCCGGGGCACCATCCGGAACATCACCAACTTCGGGATCTTCGTGGGACTCGAGGAGGGCATCGACGGCCTCGTGCACGTCTCGGACATCTCCTGGACGGAGCAGATCAAGCACCCCAGCGAGAAGTTCAAGAAGGGCGACGAGGTCGAGGCGGTGGTGCTGAAGATCGACAAGGAGAACGAGAAGTTCTCCCTCGGGATCAAGCAGCTCACCGACAACCCCTGGGACGGGATCCAGAAGAAGTACCCCATCGGCACCGAGATCGAGGGACCGGTCACCAACGTGACCGACTTCGGCTGCTTCGTGGAGCTCGAGCCCGGCATCGAGGGGCTGGTCTACAGCTCCGAGATGGCGGCCGAGCGGGTGGAGCACCCCTCCGACCTGGTCAAGGTGGGCGACCGCGTCAAGGCCCTGGTGGTGAAGGTGGATCCGGACGAGCAGAAGATCTCGCTGTCCATGCGGGCCGTGCACGACAAGGAGGAGCGGAAGGCCCTCGAGGAGATGGCCGCCCGGCAGAAGCAGACCCAGACCACGACCCTGGGCGACCTGCTCGCCGAGAAGCTCGCGAAGCGCGGCCAGGAGTCGGAGAAGTAGCTCGGATCGCGGTTCCGGGCACCCGCGTGGCGGGTGCCCGGAACCCACGGGGAAGGCGATGACGAAAAGCGGGCTCATCGAGAAGGTCGCCGAGCGGGTGCCGCACATCTCGAAGAAGGACACGGAGGTGGTGGTCAACACCATCTTCGATGCCATGACCGAGGCGCTCCGGCAGGGGTCGCGCATCGAGATCCGGGGCTTCGGGAGCTTCCAGGTGAAGATCCGGGAGGCCCGCGAGGGTCGGAACCCCAAGACCGGCGACGAGGTCCACATCCCGGCCAAGCGCACCCCCTTCTTCAAGGTCGGCAAGGAGCTCAAGGAGATGGTGGATCGCTCCACGCCGCCGCCGGCGGCGGGCGAGAGCGAGACGGCGGCCTGACGGCGG
>JALSIO010000418.1 GCA_026989995.1 Myxococcales bacterium | reverse complement strand
GCGGCCACGTGCCGCGCGACGCCCGCGTGCCACGCGCCGTCGCCATGCAGCAGGCCGTGGTGGAGGCCGCTCCCACGGCACCGGCGGCGCGCGCCATCGTCCGCCTGGCTGCCGACCTCCTGCACGTGGTCAAGGAGGCCGGGCGGTTTCCCGAAGAGAAACCCGGGGAAAACACCGTCCGGACGGGTGGGGCTTCCGGTTTCGCGTCGTCGCCCGCGGCCGTCCGGACTCCGCGGAGGGGACGCCTTTGGACCCGAAGCTGGCGAGCTTCCTGAGTGAGGCGGGCGAGCTGCCGCCCCTTCCCCCCGCGGCCGCCCGGGCCGTCGCACTCACGGAGGACCCGGGCACCGGCAGCGAGGAGCTCCGGCGCGCCGTGGAGACCGATCCGGCGCTCGCGGCCCGGGTGCTCCAGGCGGCCAACTCGCCCCTCTACGGCTTCGCTCGGAACATCGACACGCTGGGCCACGCCGTGACCGCGCTCGGCCCTCGCGCCGTGCGGAACCTCGTCCTCGCCACCTCCCTCCGGCGGATGTTCTCCCGCTTCGGCCGGGTCGAGGAGCTCTTGATCGACCACGCGCAGGCGAGTGCCGTCTGCGCGCGGCTCGTGGCGCGCCAGCCGGGGGTGGGGCTCGACCCGGAGGAGGCCTTCGCGGCGGGGCTGCTCCACGACCTGGGCAAGGTCGCGCTCGCCGCGGCCCGGCCGCGCGACTACGAGGCCGTGGTGGACCGGGCGATCGCCGAGGGGGCGCCCTTCGCGGAGGTCGAGCGCGCGGTCTTCGGCTTCGACCACGGGGAGGCGGGCTTCCGGGTGGCGATCCGGATGGGGCTTCCCCGTCGCCTGGTGGCGGCGGTCCGCTTCCACCACGCACCGGGGCGCGTCTCCGATCCGGACGACGCGCGGCTCGCGGCCGCCGCCTCCGTGGCCACTGCGCTCGCGACGCGGCTCGGCCACGGCCGCGGCAGGCCGGCCGGGGAGGTCGATCCCTGCGCCGCCCCGGGCTACGCGCGGCTCGGACTGCTTCCGGACGACGCCCCCCGGCTTGTCGCGGCAGCCGGGGAGGCCCTGAAGCGGGTTCGCGTCCCACTCGACTGAGGGCGGGTGCCGAGGCGCGAGCACCGCGCACAGGGGGACGACCATGGAAGGTCCCGACCCGATCCCGATCCCCGAGGCCCCGGTGGCCCGGGTGCCCGCGGTGGGCCCCGGCCCGCGCGACCGCAAGGAGCGCCCCGAGCCGGAATCGCGGCGCCGACGTCGCGGAGACACCCCCCCGAAGCGCCCGGCAAAGGGCGAGGAGGAAAAGCCCGCCGCGGCACCCGACGGACGGGGCCGGCGGATCGACCTCCGGGCCTGAGCACGCCGCCACCGCGCACCGGCGCCGGCGCCTTGCAGGCTGCAACCCGGCGCGCCGGCACCCGGCAGATCCTGCCGCCCCCGCTCCCCCGCGTGGCCGGCCCGCGGGCTCCAACCCCGCGCCCGGGCAGCAGATCCGCGCCCATCCGGCAGATGGCACGCGGGTTGCTTCGGGATGGGCAGGAGCTGCCGCTCCGGAAGGGAGGAGCCGCGTGACCGACAACGTCTACGTCCTCGCCTCCGGGGCCCTCGCGCGCATGCGCGATCTCGACGTGATCGCGAACAACCTCGCGAACCTGTCGACCACCGGCTTCAGGGCGGATCGCACCCTCTTCGAAAGCGCCCTCGAGTCGCGGCTGCTCGGCCCGGACGGCCGGCCCCAGCCCGGGGCCCCCGGCCGGGTCTTCGTCGGCACCGCGGGCACGGCGACCGAGATGGAGGCCGGTCCCATCCAGCGCACGGGAGCCCCCCTCGACGCGGCGATCCGGGGGCCCGGGTTCTTCGCCGTCCAGACCCGGGACGGCGTCGCCTACACCCGGGCGGGATCCTTCCAGCTCGACCGGGTGGGCCAGCTCACCACCGTCCTCGGACACCCGGTGCTCGGGGACGGCGGAGCCATCGTCTCGACCGGCCGGCCCCTCCGGATCCTCGAGTCCGGCGACGTGGTGGACGACCGCGGCCAGCTGCTCGGGCGCCTCCGCGTGGTCCGCTTCGACGACCCCGCGTCCCTCGTGAAGGAGGGCGGGAACCTCTTCCGGGCACCCGCCGGAGTCGTGCCGCGCCCCGTGGATTCGCCCTCCCTCGCACCGGGCTCCCTCGAGGGCTCCAACGTATCGGCGGTTGCGGAGCTCGCCCGCATGGTGATGGTGCAGCGTTCCTTCGAGGCGACGCTGCGTGCCTCGATGCTCGACGACCAGGCCACCGAACGGCTTCTGCAGGAGTTCAGCGGATGAGAGCCCTGATCACGGCGGCGACCGGCATGGAGGCGCAGCAGACGCGCCTCGACAACATCGCCAACAACCTCGCGAACGTGGGAACCACCGGCTTCAAGCGCATGCGGGCCGAGTTCCAGGACCTCTTCTACGAGGTACTGCGGGCGCCCGGGGCCACGGCCTCGGACGGAACCACGGTGCCCACGGGGATCCAGGTCGGCCACGGTGTGAAGCTCGCGGCGATCACCCGCCACTTCGGCGAAGGGGAGCGGATCAACACCGGCAACCAGCTCGACCTCGCCATCGACGGCGACGGGCTCTTCCAGATCGTGCGCCCGGGCGGCGAGGTGGCCTACACCCGGGACGGGACCTTCAAGGTGAACGCGGACGGACTGGTGGTCAACAGCCTCGGCTACCCCCTCGAGCCCGCCATCACGGTGCCGAGCGACGCCATCGCCATCTCCATCCTGGAGGACGGCACGGTGAGTGCCCTCGTCGGCATCGACGCCGCGCCGACGGA
>JALSIO010000417.1 GCA_026989995.1 Myxococcales bacterium | reverse complement strand
CCGCCGCCACCGGCAGGCGGACCCGGAAGGTCGTTCCCCGGCCCGGCTCGCTGTCCACGGTGATCTCCCCGCCGTGGTCCGCCACGATCCCCTGCACCACCGCGAGCCCGAGCCCGCTCCCGCGGCCCGCCGGCTTGGTGGTGAAGAAGGGCTCGAAGAGCCGCGGGAGGTGTTCCGGCTCGATGCCGAGGCCCGTGTCCTCGACCTCGACCCGCACCCACCCCTCCTCGTCGTCCGGCACGAGCCTGACCCGGAGCTCCCCTCCCTCGGGCATCGCGTCCGCGGCGTTCAGGAAGAGGTTCAGGAGGAGCTGCTGCAGTCGTTCTGGATCGCCGAGGACCGAGGACACCGCGTCGAGACGGGTCACGGCCTCGATGCCGCGGCGGCGCAGCTTCTCGCAGACGAAGCCGAGCGTGGTCTCGACCACTGCAGCGAGGTCCACCGGTCGCACCTGCATCCGGGCGGGTCGGGCCATGTTGAGAAGCGCCTGGATGATCCGGGAGATCCGGGTGATCTGCTCCTGGATGGTCCGGAGCCGCCAGAGCGCCTGTTCGCCGGCGACGTCCCGCTCGAGCAGCCGCGCGTGCCCCTGGATCACGCCCATGGGGGTGCCGATCTCGTGGGCGAGCCCCGCCACCAGCGTGGCCACCGAGGCGAGCTCCTCCGCCGCCCGCGCGCGGCGCTCGGTGTGCCGGAGCTCGACCCCCGCCTCCTCGAGGTCGCGGGCGAGCTCGCGCTGGGCGCGGGCGAGCTCGCGGTTGAGCCGCTCGAGGTCCCGCTCCCGGCGCTCCACGTAGGTCTCGAGGGCGATCTGGGCGTCGAAGATCAGGAGCTTGGTGAGCGCCCCGACAGCCCGCCCGGCCCGTTCCGGGTCGTCGAGGCTGTGCTCCTCGATCAGCGGACGGAGCAGTTGGAGGTAGAGCCCGTAGGCGCCGAGGTACCACCTGAGGTCGAGACCGATGCGTTCGTGCGCCTCGCCGATGCGCCGCCGGCCCTCCACGTAGGACTCGTCGATCTCGGGCCCGGCGAGGCTCAGCAGATACGACCGCTGGCTGCCGAGCAGCCGCCGCGTGACCTCCGGATCCCGGAGAAAGCGCCGGGTCGCGGGGAAGGAGAGCAGGTGCCGGTAGAACGCCTCCACGAGGCGGTCGGCGTGCTTCTCGAAGAGCGGGCGCAGCTCGCGGAGCAGCGCGAGGTCCGCGGCTTCGAGTCCCAGGAAGGCGAGGCGCTCGTCCTCGGGCACCATGGCCGCATCATGGCTGCTCCCTCCCCGGTGTCAAACCCGCTGTCGGCCGGCCGACCTCCGCGCGGGCCGGGGTGCCGCCGGCGCCACAGCCCGGAGCCGGCGCCACAAGGGCGGTCGCGAGGGGCACGACCACGTGGGCGCCCGCGGCCACCGGGCCACGCCCGGCCCCGTGGGGCAGCGGCGCGCCGAGCCGGACCACCACGAGCTCGAGGCTCGGCACCACCACGAGCAGCTGGTCGCCGGCGCCATAGGCCATGGCCGCATCGCAGGGCAGCTCCGGCCAGGCACCGAGGCGGTTCAGCCAGAAGCCGAATCCCGGCAGCAGGCCCGGCCCGCCCGCGTCGCCCAGCGCGTGGGGGGACGCCGGCTCCATCGCGGCCGCGAGCGCGAGGGCCGCCTCTCCCGCACAGGCACGGGCCTGCGCGGGAGAGGCGAGGATCTCGCCCAGGCGGGCCAGGGCCCGTCCGCTCACCGAGAGGCCTCCCCACATCCCGTGGAGCCGAAGTCCGTCGCGGCGGCGGCCTGCCGGACCGAAGTAGTGGAAGTACAGCTCCTCGTCCGGGATGCCGCAGCGGCGGAGCACCCGCTGCCGGAGGTGGAGCAGCAGATCCGGCGTCCCCGTCCCGCGGAGCGTCCGGGCCATCGCCAGCTCGAGCACGGCGAAGCCCGGGCTGCTGTAGTGGAGGGCCGTTCCCGGCTCCGCCACCAGCGGCACCACGCGGAGCGCCACCGAGAAGGGATCCACCCTCCGCGCCCAGAAGCGCTCGGACCAGGCCGCCTCGGCCCGGTTGGGAAGACCCGAGGTATGGCTGGCGAGCTGCGCCAGCGTGATCCGCGAACGCCGCGGGTCCGACCGCCATGCCGGCACCGTGCGCGAGGCCGGGTCCTCCGGGCTCAGCCGGCCCTCGGCGGCGAGCAGCGCGAGACCCAGCCCCGCGATTCCCTTGGCCACCGAGGCGCCGGAGTGGACCCGACCCGGAGCGTGGTCCGGCCGGTAGCGGGAGAGCGCCAGGTGCCCGGCTCGACGTACCAGCACCACCCGGGAACCCGCCGCGACGAGCGCGTCCGCGGCGGCCGCGAGGGCGACCGGGTCGAAACCCGCCGCGGCGGGATCTTCCGGAGCCGGTGCGAAGCCCGTGCCGCATCCGACGAGGAGCAGCAGCCCCCCGACCCGGGCGGCCGGCCGGGTCGGAACCCTCCGGACGCTCATCGCGGCCCGGCGTCGTCGCGGGGGCGGAACAGCGGGAGGGTGACCTCCGGCCCCCGGGGCTCGAAGAGGACCTCCACCGGCATGCCGACCCGCACGGCGGCGGGATCGCATCCGACGAGGTTCGACAGCATGTGGAAGCCCTCCTCGAGCTCCACGATGGCGACCACGTACGGCACCTCGAAGGCCGGGTTGGGAGGCCGGTGAACCACGGTGTAGCTGTAGACGACCCCCCGCCCGCTCGACGGGATCCACTCGAGGTCGCGGGAGAGGCATCCGGTGCAGGCGGGCTGGGGAATGAAGACGAGCCGGCCACAGCTCCGGCAGCGCTGCACGCGAAGCTCCCCCTCGCGA
>JALSIO010000416.1 GCA_026989995.1 Myxococcales bacterium | reverse complement strand
CCGTTCGGGGAGGTCGGCGAGCGTGGCCACGCCGCGGTCGCCGGCCTCGAGCAGACTCTCGAGGTGCTCGCGGGTGTTGACGAGGCCGCGGGCGCGAACCCGGCCGGCGCCGTCGAGGAGCACCGCGTGGGGGAGGCGGCCGACCCCGTAGGCCGGCGCGAGCTCGGTGGAGAGGGCGACGCACGCCGCCGGGAGCCCTGCCGCCTCGGCGAGGCGCCGATGTGCATCCGGCGGGCCCTCCCCGGCGAGCAGCAGCCGAAGCGCCCGGCCCTCGGCGCGCGTGAGGGAGGGCAGCACCGGCAGGAGCTCGCGGCAGACCGGGCAACCCGGGGCGAGGAAGAAGAGCAGCGTGCTCCGGCCCTGCGGGTCGGCGCCCCCCACCCGGAGCGGACGCCCTTCCGGGTCCACGGCCTCCACCACCGGCGCCGGCTCCCCCACCGCCGGCCGCTCCCGCCCCACCAGGGCTCCCACCGGGGCGATGCGATCGTGGAGGAGCCCGACCTGCCGGGCGAGGGCCAGGACGGCCAGGCCGAGGGCGACCACCAGCGCCCACAGCACCAGGTTCGAGACGAGAAGTGCCGTGGTCATCCTCCCCTCCCTGCGCCGGCCCGGCTCGCGATGCCCCCCCCGGAAACACCCTCCGGAAGCGGAAGCGCCAGCAACTCCTCCACCGCGGCGTGCAAGAGCGCAAGGGTGAGTGCGCCGCCGAAGGCGGTCGCCGCATCCAGGGGTGTGAGGGGCCGGCCGGTCTCGGGAAGCAGCAGCAGCGCGAGCCCGGCCGCGCAAAGCGCATTGCGGGTGAGCAGCGCGGGTCGGAGGGGGACGGGGCGTCCGCCCGGACCGCAGCCGCAGTCTCCGGGCGCGGGGCCCGCGCGGAGCGCCCGGGCGATGGCGGCGCTGTAGAGGGCCAGCAGGCCGAGGCCGAGGCCGCCTGCGACGGGCCCGGGGGCCACGAGCAGGGCCCCGGCCACCGCGAGCTCGACCGCGGGGAGTGCCCGGGCGGCGGTGGCCACGCGCTCCGGGGGCAGGAGCCGGTACCCGGCGAGGGCGGCGCGGAAGCGGGTCGGGCGGCGGAGCTTGTGGAGCGCGGCGAGGCCGAAGAGCAGCGCGCCGAACAGGCGGATCGCCAGGCCGAGCGCGGGGTCGAGTCCGATCACGGCGCGCCCTCCCCGCCGCCGAAGGGGGCCGAGAGCCCGACGCTCGAGGCGTTTCCGGACTGGACCCGGCGCAGGAAGGCGCCCGTGCGCGCGTCGTAGACGCCCACCGCACCGCTGTACTCCGCTGCGGTGACGAGCAGGGGATGGTCGTCGCGCGTCACCGCGATCTCGTTCACGCCGAGCGGGAGCCAGTCGAGGACGGTCTCGTAGAGCCAGCGGAGGAGCCGTCCGCTCCCCGGCCCGGGCCCGATGGGAACGCCCATGTAGGTCAGGCCCGGAGGGCCCACCTCGAAGTGCGCGACCCGCTCCCGGCGGTCGAGGTCGTAGACGAAGACGTCCCGCCCGGGCTCCTTGTGGGTGTCGGGGCCGCCCCGGTGGACGAGCGCGTAGAGCCTCCGGAGGCCCGGGTGCAGCGCCAGGTGCCGCGTGCCCCCGACGCGCCAGCCCTCGCGGCGCTCGGCCTCGCTGAAAAGCGACCACGGGGCTCCGAAGCGGGGCTCGTCGCCCGAGAGGTCCACTTCGTGCACGAAGCCCTCGAAGGAGGCGAAGAGCCAACGGCCGCCGTCGCGCGCTCCCTTCTCGGTGACGGGGTCGCGCTCCGGGTCGAAGAAAGGTCGCGAACGGGTCCGGCGGCGCACGGCACCCTCGTCGTCGAGGTCGATCACGAGGGCTGCGCCGTCCATGCAGAGCGAGAAGAAGCGCCGGCGCCCCGCCGGATAGACGAGGCTGCACCCGGGCGTCTCGATCTCACCGGCCAGCCTGCGACGCTCGAGGTCCACCACGCTGAGCGAGGTCCCGGGCGTCAGGTTGAAGACGACCAGGAAGCGGTCGTCGTCGGAAAGCGCGGCACTGCCCTGGGCGAAGGCGTAGATGGCGCGTTTTGGCGGGATCGCCACCTCTGCGAGCGGCGCCAGCGTGCGGCGCCCGTAGACGGTCACCACGTCGGCGCGCGTCCCCCGGCTGCCCCGGGAGTAGTGGGTCTCGGGGACGTAGATCTCCGGCCGCGTTCGGGCGGGGAGCGCGACCGGGATCCCGAAGCCGAAGCTCAGCATGCCGAGGAGCCGGGCGCTGTCGAGATCGAGGAGCACCGCGCGGCGAAGCAACGGGTCGCCGAGGAAGACCCAGTGGGCGTGGGGTTCGGGCGTCAGTGTCTCCACCCGGCCCACGGGCTCGAGGGGAACTTCCGCCCGAGCGGGGCCGGCGAGCGCGACCGCTCCCGCGGCGGCTGCCACCACCCGAAGCGCGCGGCACCGGGCGCGCCCGGGACTTCGGGTCGAGGGGCGCCTGCTTCCGGAGGGCCCCGGCCGGGCGCGCGCGGTGCGGAGCGCGAGGCCGGGTTGCCAGGCGGGGGCGGGGGGCGGCTGGCTCGCGCTGCGGGCCGCTCTCGCGGTCCGATCCGCACGGTCGCGGGCCACGAGGGTGGGCGAGGGGGTTCCGGACACCACGCACGCCACCAAACCACGAGGCCGGGGGGCTGTCAATCGCGCGGCCGGTGCGGCGTGGCGGGGGCGCGGCGGGAGGGGTCCACCCACCGGAGCCACCCCCCGGCTCGGGCGGGGATGGTATCGAAGGGCGCGCCGAGTCCCTATGCTCGCCCCGGCCGAACGCGCCGCGCGGCAGGGGGTGCGCTCCGGGAGGTCCGCGCCGCGACCCGGACCC
>JALSIO010000415.1 GCA_026989995.1 Myxococcales bacterium | reverse complement strand
GACGTCTACCGGGTGACCGGCCACAAGATCTGGTGCTCCTTCGCCCACTGCGCCGACTACGGCGAGCTGCTCGTGCGCACCGACCCCCATGCCCCCAAGCACAAGGGCATCACCTGGCTCATCCTCCCCATGGACGCCCCGGGGATCGAGATCCGGCCCCTTCCCACCCTGGTGGGCGAGGGGGATTTCTCCGAGGTCTTCCTCGAGGACGTGCCCGTCCCGGTGGCGAACCGGGTGGGCGAGGAGAACGACGGCTGGCGCGTCACCAACGTGACCCTGCGCTTCGAACGGGGCACGGCCTTCGCGGGGGACATCGCCACCCTCCGGCAGCTCCTCGGCGAGCTCGCGGAGCTCGCGCGCCGGATCACCTCGCAGGGGGCGCGCGCCGCCGAGGACCGCCTCCTCCGCCGGCGCATCGGGCACTTCGCGGCGGAGATCGACGCCCTCTGGGCCATGGTCAAGCTCTCGGTCTCCCGCGCGGCGCAGACGGGGGTGCCGGGCCTCGAGGGCTCGGCCATCAAGCTCTTCTACAGCGAGCTCAACCAGCGCGTGGGCGAGCTCGCCTTCGACCTGCTGGGGCGGGCGGGGCTCTCGCGGGAGGAGATCCCCGGCTACCCCAACCAGACCGCGGTGCACCGGGCGCTCCAGGGGCTCGCGCTCACCATCGCCGCGGGGAGCTCCCAGATCCAGCGCAACATCATCTCGGAGCGGATCCTCGGGCTCCCGAAGGAGCCGCGACCGGCGGCCTGAGCCGCGGGCCGGCGGGAGCGACGGAGCAGGCGCCATGGACTTCCGGA
Source organism: Myxococcales bacterium (assembly GCA_026989995.1). Classification (GTDB taxonomy): domain Bacteria; phylum Myxococcota_A; class UBA9160; order UBA9160; family JALSIO01; genus JALSIO01. Next base: position 2,025 of record JALSIO010000415.1, on the reverse strand, counting down.
TCGGCGACGACCAGCAGGCCCTGCAGGAGGGCGTGCGCAGCTTCTGCGAGGGGCGGGTCCCCCTCGACCGCCTCCGCGAGCTCGAGGGGCCGGGCTTCGACCCGGGGCTGTGGAAGGAACTCGCCGAGATGGGGGTCTTCTCCCTTCGCCTCCCCGAGGAGGAGGGCGGGGTCGGCCTCGGCACCTCCGAGGCGGTGCTCGTCTTCGAGGAGCTCGGCCGCGCGCTGGTCCCGGGCCCCCTCTGGGCCAGCCACCTCGCCGCGGGTCGGATCCCCGGCGCCGCCGAGGGCGAGGCCGCGGTGGCCGGGCTCGACCTCGTGCAGGCGTCGCGGGAGCCCCTCGTCCTCGAGCACCTCGGCGCGTGCTCGACCCTGCTGGTGCTCCGCCCGGAGGGTGTCTTCGGGGTCGACCCGGCGGGCGTCGAGGCGCGCCCCCTCGACCCGCCCCTCGATCCCCTGACCCCGGTCCACCTCGCCGGCGAGCTCCCTCCCGGCGAGGCGCTCGGCGATGCCGCCCTCGCCCGCCAGCTCTGGCTCGAGGGCGCCACGCTGACCGCCGCCCAGCTCCTCGGCATCGCCGAGGCCGCCCAGGAGCTCGCCACCGCCTACGCGAAGAAGCGGGAGCAGTTCGGACGCCCCATCGGCTCCTTCCAGGCCCTCAAGCACATCCTCGCCGACTGCTACGTGCGCCAGGAGATGGCCCGGGCCGCGGTCTACGCCGCCGGCGCCACCCTCGACGGCCGCGGCGTCGACGCGCCCGAGCGCGCCGTCTCCGTGGCCCGCGTGATGGCCACCGAGGCGGCCATCCGCAACACCCGCGCCTGCGTCCAGGTCCACGGCGGCATGGGCTACACGTGGGAGATGCCGCCCCACCACTACCTGAAGCGCGCCTACGTGCTCGCCGCGAGCTTCGGCTCCGTGGACGAGCACGCCGAGGAGCTCGGCGCGGAGGTCTGAGCCGGGGGAGCTCAGGGAGCCACGGGCCGGGCCGGGATCGATGTCTCCCCGAGCTGCCGGAGCACGGTCGCGAGCTCGGAGCGCTTCAGGTCGTCGGTGGACTCATCCCGGTAGGCCCGCCACAGCCGCGCGATCTCCCGCGGGCCGGCGAAATGCACCAGGGCGAGACGGGCGTCGCGCCGCACGGCCGGACTCGGATCGGAGAGCGCGCGGGTCAGCTCCTCCACCACCACGTCGGGGGCCTCGAAGCGGAGGTAGTGGAGGCCCTCCACCGCGCGGAGCTTGGCGGCCTCGTGGCCCTCGAGCGCGAAGGCCCGCCCCATCGCCCGGGCAGCCTCGGGGCCCCCGATGTCCTCGAGGGCCCCGATGGCCGCGTCCACGACCCGGTCCCGCGGATCCCCGATCCACCCCGCGAGGTAGTCGATGGCCACCGGGTGCCCGATCCAGCCGAGCTCCCACAGGCCGTCGGAGAGCTCCCTGGGATCGGACAGGCCCCGGAGGCGTTCGATCAGCGCCCGGACCGCCCGGGCGTCCTCGGGGTCCCGGTCGCGCGGCCGGGCGGCCGGAGGAACCGCCTCAGCGGAGGTCGGTGCGGAAGCCGTCTCCGCCGCGGGGACCGCCGGCCCGCCCCGGCCGCCCCGCTCCTCGGGTGCGCCCACCCGCGAATCCACCCCGGGCCCGCAGGCCGACAGTACGACGCCGAGGAGGAGCCCGGCCGTGCCCGTGGCGCTCCGGGTTCGGCCCGGCGCAGCGCGGGGACCGCCGGGATTCGCGGAGGGAGGCGATGCCCGTCGCCACGGCCGGTCCCGGCCCCGATGCGCCCCTCCCGGCACCGGAATCCCCCGCGCACCCTCGAGGGCCACCTACGGCTGCCCCGACCCGGCCCGGCAGGCCTCCCCGCCGAGAACCTCGCACAGGTCGGCGAGCGCCTCCCGGAACTCCGGATCCGCCGCCGTCCGGGCGGCGTTTTCCAGGGCGCGAACCGCCTCGGCGTCGCCGATCTCGTAGAGGGCCTCCACGGCCGCCTGGCGTACCGCCGGGTCCCCGCCTTCCAGGACCTGCCCCGCAA
>JALSIO010000414.1 GCA_026989995.1 Myxococcales bacterium | reverse complement strand
GTCGAGCCATACAGCCGACCGAGCCCAGCACGCGATGCGCCGGAGAGCCCCGGGCCCGGAGGGCACGCGGGTGCGAAGGCGCCCCCCGAAGGCTTGCCCGGATCGGATGGGTGGTGCTCGTCTCGGCGCTCGCCGCGGCCTGCGCGGGCGGCCCCACGCCGGAGCAGATGGACCAGCCCGCCTTCTCCCGCCCCTACATCGTGGGCCCGCCCGACCGCCTCTTCCTGAGCATCCTCCCCGATCCGCCCATCGAGCGGGAGGTGGTGGTGCGACCGGATGGCCGCATCTCGGTGGACCTCGTGGGGGACATCGAGGCCGCGGGCCGCACCGTCGAGGAGATCGCGCGGGAGATCGAGGAGAAGATCGGCCGGTACAAGCGGGGCGCGCGGGTGACGGTCTCGGTGGTTCAGCCGCTCAGCCCGAGCATCACCGTGCTCGGCGAGGTACGGAATCCCTCCACCTTCCCGCTCGAACGCGAGACCCGCCTGGCCGAGGCCATCGGCCAGGTCGGCGGCCCCACCATCTTCGCCGCGCGCAGCCGGATTCGCGTGATCCGGATGCAGGGCGACCGGGTGGTGGTGTTCAAGGCGAACCTCGAGAAGATCGAGGACGGCGACTACACGACCAACGTCCGGCTGCAGGCGGGCGACCTAGTCGTCGTGCCGAGGACCGTCTCGGCCGCGATCGGCTACGCCATCCAGAACCTGTTCTTCCCCTTCCAGCAGCTTCTCGGACTCGGCGCCAACGTGGCGACGACGGTCGTGACCGGGGGCACCCGGCCCTAGCCCGCGGCCACCGTGCAGGCCCGCCCGGCGCGGCACGCGGGCGGTCTGCCGGACATCCATCCGGTTGGTTCCGGGCAACCACCCGGCCGGGTCCCCTTCCACGGCGTGTGGGAGCGTCCCGGTGCCGTGACGGATTCCAGCCGTCCCGCTCCCGCGCGTCGAGGTGTCGCCGGCTGGCGGGTGTGCGTGGGCGGGAGACCGGCCGGACCGCCTCCGTGGGCGGCGCAGAGCGCCGTTCCGGATGGGGGCGACCGTCTCCCGCCTGCGCGCCGAAGCCGGTCCCGGACACCCCGGCTCGAGCCGATCCGCCCGCGTCCGCCCCTCCCGGACGGTTCCGGGCTTCGCCTGTGAGTGCGATCACACGGGGGGAACCTGCCCCATCCGATCGATCTCCCGCCCGGAGGAACCGGCTGCCCCGCTCCCTCGGGAGGGGCCGGCCCGGACGGGGCTCCGGGCGGTCGAGGTCGATTCGATGGCAGGTGCAGCGCGTCGCCTTCCCGTGCTCCTCGCGGTGCTCGTCGCGCCGCTGCTCTTCGGGTGCTCGTGGGCCAGCCTCACGGTCCAGATCGACGACTTCACGGCCAGCGAAGTCCTCGGAATCTCCGTCCATCGCCTGGACGAGGCGACCGGAACCTTCGTGCACCACGCCGACATCGAGTTCCTGGGAACCACCGAGAAGGACGGGGTCGAGTTCCTCGAGTTCCGCTTCCACGACTTCGAGCTCGACCGCACGGTGAACCTCCAGACCGAGCTGGTGGATCTCGGCGACGACCGCGTCCAGCTCCGCCTTGTCTTCTCCCGCCTGACCCCCGGGGTCTTCAAGGTGAGTGCGTACAACGCCTACGGCGACTCGGGGCTCTCCGAGGGCTCGGTCCGCATCTGAAGCCGGGCCGATCGACCGCCGGGCCCGGTCGCTTCCCGGTGCCAGACGGTCCCGGGATCGGGTTCTGCGTCCGGTGTCGGGGAAAAGCCGGCACGAACGGCGCATTTTCCCCTGGATTTTGACCCTGTCACCGTCCTAGACTACGCAGTGCCCCTCGGGTCGTGACCCGAGGGGGGGGCGTGGTGTCTTCCCGGCACCCACAGGGGCCGCCCTCGCGACACGTGCGACCCGGCCGGAACTGCCCGCCGCGGCCGAGTGCGGATCGGAGCGGACTGGAGCGGACCGGACCCGAGCGGACGGGGAGCGCGCCGGAGCCGGGAAGAGACCGCGCCAGGCGAGCGGGGCGGGTGGAGGAGGGGCTTCCGCCCGCTGGTCCGCGATCCGGGCCCGCGGGGTTCGGTTCTTGCCGGCCACCGGTTGGTGTGCGCACGGCGATCGCCGGTCGGGTGCGTGCACCGACACCGCGGCCGTGGTCGCGGGCACCCAACGGCCGGGCGGCCAAACCAGGAGGAGGGCAGGACTTCCCCCCCACACGAGCAGCCCGGGGGGGGCAGCCGGGGTGCCCGATCGGCAGTGGCACGGGCCAGGACCCGAGGACGGCGCGCTCGAACGGGCGGATCGGCCGATCGGGGCGACGGGCCGTGCGCAGCCGGCCAGACGGATGGTGGACGGGTGAAGCAGCCCACGGAGCTCAGCCGATGCGGTACTACCTGCTGAACGTCTACCTCGCCCGCGTCCTCCTAGCCCTCGCCGGCGATCTTGCCTGCTTCGGTGTGGCGGCGGCCGTGACCTGGATCACCCTTTCGCCGCCGGTCGACCCCGCCCTCTATGCCCTCGGCGCGGCGGTGGGCGCGGGCGTGGCGACCGTCGCGCTCTACTACGCGGACGCCTATGGGCTGATGGTGCTCGGCTCCGGCCGGCGCACCCTCGGCGCGATCCTGGCCACCATGGGACTGGTCGCGGGCGCCGCCGGGGCCGTCTACTTCCTGGTCCGCCTCCCCGCGCCGACCTTCGAGCTCGCGGCCCACGTCGCAGCCGTCTACTTCCCCCTGCTGCTCGCCTGGCGACTGGGCTACCGGATCACCCTCGGCCTGCCGCGGCTGCGCGGGCGGATCCTGGTGGTGGGGACGAGTCCGCTCGCGAGAAGCATCGTGCGCGC
>JALSIO010000413.1 GCA_026989995.1 Myxococcales bacterium | reverse complement strand
CCCGCCGGCGGGCAGGTCACCGCCTCGCGGCCCAACACGTGGGGGCGGCGAAGAGCCGTCATCAGCTGCAGGGAGAAGAGCGCGATGGCCACCACATCGACCACCGCGCCGAGGGCCCCGGGCGTCGGTCCGGCCGCCATCGCGGCCCCGGCCACGGCGAGCCAGACGCAGCCGGCCAGGAGCACCGCCCCCGCGACCGCCCCGGCGGCGCCGAGGAGCACCGCGGGGGCCCCGGCCAGGACGGCGAGGGCCAGGGCCACCACCGCGGGCAGCGGGAAGGGGAGTCGCCCCGCCAGGCGCGCGGCCACGGAAGGCGGGAAGGGCCGGGCGGGCTAGGCTGGCGGGGATCCGGCAAGGGGGAGGTGCAGCGGTGTTCTTCGTGGCCAAGATCCTGATCTCGGCGGTCGTCATCAGCGCGGCATCCTGGCTCGCCGGTCGATCCCCGGCTCTCGCGGGCTTCCTGGTGGCCATGCCCGTGGCGACGGTCCTGGTGCTCCCCTTCGCCCAGCTCGAGCACGGCAGAACCGCGGACACCATCGCACTCGCCAGGAGCATCCTGCTCGCGATCCCGGCGAGCCTCGCCTTCTTCGTCCCCTTCCTCTTCGCGGAGAGGCTCGGCCTCGGCTTCTGGCCCACCTACGCCCTCGCGTGGGCCGCGCTCGCGGCGGGCTACGCCCTCCACCGGATCGCCGCCGGGATGCTGTCCATCGGCTAGGCCGGGTGCGCTGCGCAGACCGCCCCCGGGGCCACCGCCCTCCGTCGAGCGCAGAGCCCGGCGCATGGGAGGACCGCTCGGCCCAGCCTCCCACCCGAGGGGGGGGGCGAACGGATCCGGCGGCCGATACCGCTCGAAACGGTTCGCCGCGGCGTGCCGGCGCCTTCTCGCAGCCGGGGCTGGAACGACCTTCCGGATTCGGATTCCTCGCCCACCCCGCTCCGGCCGGTGATCGCACCGCTCCACCGACAGGCACCGGTGCGGTCGGCAAGCCCGGCTAGCGGGGACGCTCGCCGATGATGGTGACCCGCTCCATCACGCGACGGCGGGGCCAGTAGTCGGAGACGGCGTAGTGCTGGGTGCTGCGGTTGTCCCAGAAGGCCACCGAGTGCGGCTCCCAGCGGAAGCGCACCTGGTACTCCGGGATCGCGGCCTGGGCACAGAGCTCGGCGAGGAGCCGATCGCTCTCCTCCTCCTCGAGACCCACGATGTGGCTCACGAAGATCTGGTTCACGTAGAGGATCTTCTCTCCGGTCCGCGGGTGCGTGCGCACCACCGGGTGCACGGCCGGCGGGAACTGCCGGCGCTTCTCCTCGAGCTCTTCGGGCGAGAGCAGGAGCCCGAAGCTGTGGGCGAAGTCGTGAACCGCCTCGAGGCCCTCGATGCGCTCCTTGAGATCGTCGGGAAGGCCCTGCCAGGCGGCGGCCATGTCGGCCCAGAGGGTGTCGCCGCCCACGCTCGGGACCTCGATGGCGTGGAGGATCGAGCCCATGGACGGCACCTCGCGCCACGACACGTCGCTGTGCCAGATGTTCTCCACGCCCTTGACCTGTTCGTCCTTCTCGAAGCGGATCACCTCCGGAACCTCGCCCGCGGGCAGGAAGGGGTGGACCTCGACCTCGCCGAAGTGCCGCGCGAAGGCGAGCTGCTCGGCGGCGCTGATGGGCTGGTCCCGGAAGAAGAGCACCTTGCACTGCAGGAGCGCCCGCTCGAGCTCCCGGAAGAGCTCCTCGTCGAGAGGCTTGCGGAGGTCCACGCCCTCGACGGTGGCGCCGATCACCGGCGTCGCGGGGCGAACCCGGATGCGGCGGTAGCCCGGGACGAGCCCGTTCTCCTCGGGAAGGGTGCGGATGGGCCTGGGCCCGAAATGCCGGGGGCTCAGCACGGTGGGTCCTCCTGGCCCGGTCTCCCGAGTGTAGCAGCGGCCCCGAAGGCGCCGGGGCGGGCCATCGGCGGTAGTCGTGGACCCGGCCGAGGTCCGGTCGCAGCCGATGCGGAGGCGTCGGGAGGCCGTCCCGCGGCCCGCCCGACGGGGGGCACGGCGCACGACACGACTCCTCGCACCGGTCGCCGGCCCCGGTCGCCCTTCCCGCCCCGCACGGCGTCGGGTAGGGTCCCGGAGGCGGCCGCCCGGACGGAGGGTGCCGCCAGGGGGGAAGTGACGATGCGCGCCTCGATCCTCATCCTGCTCGCCTTCTGGCTCGTGGCTCCGGAGGCCCGGGCCGCGGGTCTCTCGGTGGGAGACCGGATCGAGCCCTTCAGCCTCGAAGACCAGTTCGGCGAGTCCCGCGGGGTGGACGACTCCGTCCGCCTGCTCCTCTTCAGCCGGGACATGAAGGGCGGCTCCCTGCTCAAGGACGCCATCGAACCCGAGCACGCGGAGCGGATCCGGCGGGGAGAGTGGGCCTACGTCGCGGACATCAGCGGCATGCCCGGCCTGATCGCCCGCATCTTCGCGATTCCCCGGATGCGCCGGCGACCGTATCCGATGCTTCTCGACCGGACGGGCTCGGTCACCGCCTCACTCCCCGACCGGGACGAGGAGGCCACGCTGATCCACCTCGACCACCTTCGGATCACCCGCATCGAGCACCTCTCCTCGCCCGAAGCCGTCCGGGCCGCGCTCGACCAGGCGCTGCGGGGAACGGGAGCGGGTCCGGCAGAGCCCGGGTCCTGAGCGAGCCGGGCACCCGCTGGCGCGCGACCGGTGGCCACCCGAAGCTACTCGAGCACGAGCTCGAAGCCGCGCTTTCCCACCGGGTGAAGCGGACGGAAGGCGAGCAGCGGCTCGACTCCCGTCCCCGCGAACGCCGCGCCGACGGCAGTCCCCTCGCCCCC
>JALSIO010000412.1 GCA_026989995.1 Myxococcales bacterium | reverse complement strand
CAGCTCCCCGTCCCGGGCGATGCGCGTGCCCCCCTCGACGAAGCGCCCCCCCTCGCCCACCGGGCAGAAGCCGAGCGCCTCGAGCCACGACAGCGTGAGGAAGGAAAAGCCGTCGTAGAGCTCGGCCACGTCCACGTCCGAGGGCCGGAGGTCGGTGCGGCTCCAGAGGTGCCGGGCGGCGTCCCGGTTGGCCATCGTGGTCAGGTCGTCGAACTGGTCCCAGCTCGGGCGCCCGTGCAGCGCCGTTCCCACCGCCTCCACGCCGATGGGGGTACGGCGCAGATCCCGCGCCCGCTCCCGCCGGGAGACGATCACGGCCGTGGCTCCGTCGCAGGGGACGTCGCAGTCGTAGAGGCAGAGCGGCGTCGCGACCATGCGCACCGAGAGGTAGTCCTCGAGGGTCATGGGATCGCGGTAGATGGCCTTGGGGTTCAGGGCGGCGTTGCGTCGGGCGTTGATGGCGATCCAGGCGAGCTGCTCGCGGGTGGTCCCGTAGAGGTGGAAGTGGCGGCTCGCGAAGAGCGCCACCCACACGGCAGCCGAGGGCGCCGCGAAGGGGAGCGTCCACTCGAGCATCCCGCTGGCCCGGAAGCCGGCACCGGCCCCGGCCCCGATTCCCTGGCGGCCGCCCCGGCCCTGGGCCGTGCCCTCCCACACCGAGCGGAAACAGAGCACGTGGCTGGCGAGGCCCGTCGCCACCGCCATGCAGGCCTTGACCACCGAGCCGAGCTGCCCGGAGGTCTCCACGCCGCCGTCGTACCAGTCGAGCTGCAGGCGAAGCGCGTCGTGCACCTCGGTGGCGCTCGCGCCGGAGAAGCCCCGCTGCGGCTCCGGCCCCGGGTAGGTGGACAGCCCGTCGATCTCCTCCACGCGGAGCCCGGCGTCCTCGATGGCCGCGAGGCAGGCGTCGAGGGTGAGCTCGAGGGGATCGCGGAAGAGTCGGCGCCCGACGTCCGACTGCCCGATCCCCGTGATGCAGGCCCGACGCTCGAGGGGCTCCACTACCGGCCGCCCTCGCGCTCCGGGTCGGGCTCGAAGAGGGGGATCCAGACGTCACCGGCCGGGTCGGGGTGGTGCTCGAAGACGACCCGCACCGGCATCCCGATGCGCACCTCCTCGGGCGGACAGCCGACGATGTTGGTGGTGAGCCGCACGCTCGGCTGCTCCGCGATCTCCACGATGGCCACCGCGTAGGGCACCTCGGGCCCCGGCATCCACTGCTTGTGGTTGATGGTCACCGCCGCCACCGTGGCGCGGCCCGAGACCGCCTCCCAGGCGAGGTCCTTGCCCCGATCCAGCGGGCAGACCGGGGCGGGCGGGTGCACGTAGGTCGCGCAGCGCCGGCAGCGGAGGAAGCGGAGCTCGCCCTTCTCGCCCCCCGTCCAGAAGGGCCGGTTGCGGTCGGTGAGCCGCGGGAGCACCCGGAAGGGCACCTCAGACACCGGGGGTCCCCTCCCGGGGCGACGGCGGCCGCGCTCCCCGACGCGGGCTCACGCCGGCAGCCCGAGGGTCTTGGTCTGGAGGTACTCGGCGAAGCCCTCCTCGCCGTGCTCCCGACCGAGGCCGCTCTCCTTGTAGCCGCCGAAGGGCGAATCCGGCGCGAACCACATCCCGCCGTTGATGCCGAGGGTGCCGGTTCGGATCCTCCGGGCGATGGCGAGCGCGCGGTCGAGGTCACCCGCGCTGATGGCACCCGAGAGCCCGTAGCGCGAGTGGTTGGCGATCCGGATGGCGTCTTCCTCGTCCTCGAAGGGGATCACGGCGAGCACGGGCCCGAAGATCTCCTCTTGGGCGATGGTCGCATCGGGGTCGACGTCGGCGAAGAGCGTGGGTTCGACGAAGTAGCCCCGGTCGAGGTGCGCCGGACGACCGCCACCGGCGAGGAGCCGGGCCCCTTCCTCGACGCCGCGCCGGATGTAGCCCTCCACCCGCTCGCGCTGGCGCTCGCTGATCAGCGGGCCCATCAGGTTCGCGGGATCGGTGGGGTCGCCGTAGGGAATCTTGCGGAAGGCCTCGGTGAGGATCTCGAGCCCCTCCTCGTAGCGGGAGCGCGGGAGCAGCAGCCGCGTGTTGATGGCGCAGCCCTGGCCGGCGTGGGTGCACACGCCGATGCCCACGCCTCCCAGCACGGCCTCGAGGGGCGCATCCTCGAGGACGATGTGGGCGGACTTGCCGCCGAGCTCGAGGAAGACCTTCTTCACGGTGTCCGCCGCCCGGGCCATGATGTGCTTGCCGACTGGCGTCGAGCCGGTGAAGCTCACCATGTCGACCCGGGGGTCGGCCGTCAGCAGGTCGCCCACCTCGGCCGGATCCCGCGCCGTGATCACGTTCAGCACGCCGGGGGGCAGCTCGGTGCGCTCGGCGGCGAGCTCGCCGAGCACCGTGGCGCTCCAGGGGGTGTCCGGAGCCGCCTTGAGCACCACCGTGTTCCCGGCCATGAGCGCCGGCACCACCTTGGCGAGGTTCAGCATGAAGGGGAAGTTCCAGGGGGTGATGGCGGCGACCACGCCGAGCGGCTCGTAAAGCACCCGGCGCCGGCTCTTCATGCCGAAGTACTCGTGGACGCCGAGGTCCCGCTCGAAGGGAAAGCGCTCGGCCACCTCGATGTCGTAGAGCATCCCCTCGATGGCGCTGTCCTGCTGCACCGCGTAGGTGAGCGCGATGGGGGAACCCACCTCGGCGACGATCACCTGGCGGAGGCGCTCCCGCTCCTCGGTGAGCGCCTGGTGGAGCTGGCGCAGGCAGCGGGCGCGGAAGGCGAGGTCCCGGGACCACTCCGTTTCGTCGAAGGCGCGCCGGGCCGCCGCGATGGCCCGCTCCATGTCCGCGGGTGCGGCGTCGGC
>JALSIO010000411.1 GCA_026989995.1 Myxococcales bacterium | reverse complement strand
ACTGCTCCACCCAGGGCGTGCACGGGAACATCGACGATCCGCCCGGTGACGAGAACTCCCCCATCGCGCCGGAGGACTACTACCAGGAGACCAAGTACGGCGGCGAGCGGGTGGTGCAGGAGTTCGCCGACCGGATCGAGACCACGATCCTGCGGCCCACCGCGATCTACGGCCCAGGGGATCCCGAGCGCTTCTACATGATCTTTCGCCGGGTCGCGAAGGGGCGCTTTCCCATGTTCGGGAGCGGGCGGACCTTCTACCACCCGGTCTACATCGACAACCTGGTGGACGCCTTCGTCCTCGCCATGCAACCCGGCGTGGGCGCCGGTGAGGCCTACATCATCGGTGACGAGGAGTACCTGCCGATCGTGGACCTCGTGCGTCGCACCGCGCAGGCCCTGGGCGTCGAGGTGGAGATTCCCGTGTATCCCCTCCTCCCGCTGATCGTGGCGGGGCACGTGTGCGAGAAGGTATGTCGCCCCTTCGGGATCGCACCGCCGATCTTCCCGCGGCGGGTGGACTGGTTTCGCCAGGTCCGCGCCTTCCGGATCGACAAGGCCCGGCGCGAGCTCGGCTACGAGCCGCGCATCGGGCTCGACGAGGGGCTGCGGCGAACCGGCGAGTGGTACCGGGAACGCGGCATGCTCCCGTAGGCGGAGGGCCACGGGTGGACGTGCTCGTCCTCGCGCCGCATCCCTACTACATCGATCGGGGAACGCCCATCGATCTCGACCTCCTGCTCCGCGTTCTCTGCTCCCGGCCGGACACACGGGTGGACTTGGTGGTGTATCCCGACGGAGAGGCCCGCGAGTATCCCGGCCTTCGCATCCACCGCGTCCCCTCGACGCCTCTCACCCGGGGGACCCGACCCGGATTCAGTGCCCGCAAGCTGATCTGTGACGCCTTCCTCCTCGCCGCCGCGCTGAGGCTCGCCGCCCGCCACCGCTACGACGTGGTCCACGCCGGGGAGGAGGCGGTCTTCGTCGCGCGGGCGCTCCAGTGGCTCTTCGGCATTCCCTACGTCTACGACCTCGATTCCTCGATCGCGAGCCAGCTCGTCGAGAGCCGTCCCTTCCTTCGTCCGCTCGCCCCGCTCTTTCGCCGGCTCGAGGCCCGCGCCATCCGGGGCGCGCTCGCCACGGCGCCGGTCTGCAACGCGCTCGCGGACCTCTGCCGGGAGCGGGGCGCGCGGAAGGTGGTGACCCTGCACGACATCTCCCAGCTCGAGAACCCGGACGCCTCTCCCAGCGGCCGGCTCGCCCGGGAGACGGGGCGTGCGCGGCGCTTCCTGCTCTACGCCGGCAACCTCGAGCCCTACCAGGGCATCGATCTCCTGGTGGAGGCCTTCGCGATCGCGGCGCGCCGCACGGAGGCGCTCGACCTCGCCGTGATCGGAGGAGATCCGGAGGACATCGAGCGCTACCGCCGGCGCTGTGCGGCGCTCGGTGTCGGCGATCGCGTGCACTTCCTCGGACCCCGGCCCGTATCGCTGCTCGGCGAGTACCTCGCCGATGCGGAGATCCTCGTGGCGCCGCGGATCCGCGGGGTGAACACGCCCATGAAGATCTTCCCGTACCTCCACTCGGGGCGCCCCGTGCTCCTCACCGAGCTTCCCACCCACACCCAGGTCGTGGACGGCAGCGTGGCCATGCTGGCCGCGCCCGAGCCCGTGGCCTTCGCCGAGGCCATCGTCCGGCTCGCCGAGGACGAGGAGCTCCGCCGCCGTCTCGGCCGGGCGGGCCGCGCCTTCGTCGAGGCGGAGCACACCTTTCCCGCGCACGCCCGGAGGGTGAACGAGCTCTACGATTTCGTCGCGGCCGAGCTCGCCGCCCGCGCGGCCTGATGCCCTTCTACGCGGACGGGCACGTCCACCTCCACCCGGGCTTCGACCTCGGCCGGCTCGCCCGTGTGCTCGCCGGCCGCAGCCGGGAGCTCGGTGGGGACCTTCTGCTGCTCCTCGCCGAGACGCCGGGGGCGAGCTTCTTCCGCGGGCTCCGGCGCGCGGCCACCTCGCCCTCGGAGGGCTCCACCACCGGTCGGGGCGCCGGGGGCCTCGCGGCCCTCCGGCCCCAGGCCACGGACGAGCCGGAATCCCTTCGCCTGCTTCCGGACAGCTCGCCGGCCGTCTTCGCGGTGGCCGGGCGGCAGTTCGTGTCCCGGGAGCGCCTCGAGGTGCTCGGCCTCGGCCTCGATCCGGATCTCCCGCTCCGGGACCGCCCGGACGGCGAGCAGGAGGCCGAGGCCCTCGTCGAAGCGGTCCTCGGCGCCGGCGGCATCGCGGTGCTGCCCTGGGGCGTCGGCAAGTGGACCGGGGCCCGGGGTCGGCTGGTGCGCCAGCTGGCGCGCGCCTTCTCCGGCGAAGCGCGCTTTCTCGCCGGGGACATCGCCCACCGGCCGGTCGGATGGCCGGTCCCGCGGGCCTTTCGGGAGGCGGCGGGCCCCGTGCTCGCGGGAACCGATCCCCTGCCGCTGCCGGGACTCGAGGCCGGGATCGCGCGCTACGGGACGCGCTTCGAGGCGCCCTTTCGGCGGGAGGCGCCCGCCGCATCCCTGCGCGCGGCCCTCGAGGCAGGTGCCGCGGCCCGGCCCTTCGGCCGGCGGGACGGCCCGATGCGGGTGTTCCGGGAGCAGCTCCGCTACCGACTCGACCGGGCCCGCCGATGAGTCGTCGGTTCGACGTCGGGATCCTCGGCGGGGGCATCGTGGGCGCGTCTGCCGCCTTCGAGGCCGCGCGCCGCGGCGCCTCGGTGTTCCTGGTGGACCGCGGCGACCTCGCCGGGGGTGCGTCGTCGAACTCCATGCGCATCGCGCACGGCGGGCTCCGCTACCTGCAGCATCTCGAC
>JALSIO010000410.1 GCA_026989995.1 Myxococcales bacterium | reverse complement strand
CCGGAAGCGCCCGGGCTCCACCTGGGCCACCCGCCCCTCGCGTTCGAGGCGCTCGAGGTGCTGCGCCATGCTGCGCCGCTCCACCGCCTCGGCGAAGGGCACGGCATCCCCCGGGCGGTACACGAAGCGGTGTTGTGCGATCTCGTCGAGGGTGCGGGGCTCGGCCAGGTATTCGAGCAGCCGCCGCTCGCGCCTGCGGATCACCGCCTCGAAGCGGTCGAGGCGCTCCAGGAAGGCCGGACGGGAATGGAGCACCCCCACGTGGTGGAAGGTCACCCAGACCCGGGCCGGGATCTCCCGCACCATCCGCAGCGTCTCCTCGAAGTCCACCAGGCTCGACCAGGCGTCGCCGTAGTAGGGCCCGAAGCTCGAGAGGTCGATGTCGCCCAGGAAGAGCACGCCGTCGGGCTCCATCAGGAACACCGTGTGCCCGCGGGTGTGCCCCGGGGCGTGGATGGCGTGGATGCGCACGCCCCCGAGGTCGAAGACCGCGCCGTCCTCGAAGGGGACCGCGTCGAGGCGAGGGCGGAAGTGGAAGCGCTCCACGAGCGCCTCCCGCCAGGGCGTGCGGATCGGTTCGTCGTAGCCGTAGAGCTCGAGTAGGTCCTCGAGGGAGGCGAGGGCGGGCTGGTCCGCCGCGTGGGCGTGAAGCGGCAGCGCCGCGAGTCGCGCGCAGCCGGCGAAGTGGTCCTCGTGGACGTGCGAGAGCAGCACGCGGTCGACCTCGGGGAGCTCGGTGGCCGGGTCCGCGAGGTGGGTGGAGGGGTCGATGAGCACGCGCTCCTCGCCCCCGCGCACGAAGAGCGAGTTCCCGTCCGGGTACTTCCCGCCCCGCGGCCCGCGCAGCACCACGGCGCGGCCGAGCTCGATCCGGGAGGTTCCTCCCGGCGCCGGCCCCGTGCCCATCAGGGGAGCCCCGCGTGGGGGACGTCGACCTCGGTCACCTCGATCCGCCCGGCGCGGGCCACGCGCGCCGCCTCCGGCTCGAAGCCCTCCGCGGTGCAGACGAAGAGGTGCCGTCCCTCCGGCCCGCCGAGCATGCACGCGAAGGCCTGGGTGGCCACCGGGATCCGCTCCGCCACCCGCCCCCCGGAAAGGACGCGCAGCACCTCGGCGCTCACCGGCGAGGCCACCCAGATCGCGCCCTCGGCATCGAGGCAGATCCCGTCCGGCACCGCCCTCTCGAGGCGCGCCCACTCGCGCCGGCCGGAGAGCGAGCCGTCCTCCGCGACGTCGAAGGCCGTGAGGCAGGCGCCGAAGGACTCGGCCACCACCAGCGTGCGCCCGTCCTCGGTGATCACCGTGCCGTTGGGGAAGCGGAGCTCGCCTGCCGCGATCCGAACGTCACCATCGGGTGTCACGAGGGCGAGGTCCGCGGGCACGGGCGGCGCCCCCGCCTCGAGGTCGAAACCGAAGTTCCCCACGTAGGCGCGGCCGGCGCGATCCACCACCATGTCGTTGCAGTGCCAGCTCGCCACGGGCGTGAGATCCGCCACCTCCACGAGGCCCGTCGGCTCGAGCCGCAGGAGCCGGCGGTCCGTCATCGAGACCACCAGCATCCGCCCGTCCGGGAGCCAGCCGAGGCCCGACGGCCGATGGGGGACCTCCACCACGGTCTCCGAGCGCCCGGCGAGGTCCACCCGCACCACCCGGTGGTCGTGCATGTCCGAGAAGAAGAGGGCGCCCTCGTGCCAGCGGGGGCCTTCGGGAAAGACGAGGCCCTCGAGGAGCGGTTCGAGCTGGGGCGGCATGCCTCGGACGGTGCCGAGCCCCGCCCCCGCGGTCAAGCGCGGAACCCGCTTGACCGGTTTCCGGGGTGCCGCTACAAGCACCGCATGCCTGCCTCGCGCCCCCTGGAGTCGGGCCGACCCCGGCCCCTTCGGAAGCCCCTCGCCAAGGTCGAAGCCGACCCCCGCGTCCAGTTCCTGCGCCGCTTCCTCGCCAGGCCCCGGCAGGTCGCCTCCATCGTCCCGAGCTCCCGTTTCCTCGAGCGCCGGGTCGTCCGCCTCGCCGAGCCGGAGCGCGCCGAGGTGGTCGTCGAGCTCGGCCCCGGCACGGGGGGCACCACCCGGGCGCTCCTGCGCGCCATGCGGCCCGACGCGCGGCTGCTCGCCATCGAGATCGACCCGCGCCTCGCCGAGCTCGTCCGGGAGCGCGTCCTCGACCCGCGCCTCGTCGTCCACTGCGGGAGCGCCGAGCACCTGCGCGCCGCCCTCGAGGAGGCGGGCCTCGGCGCGCCCGACCTCATCCTCTCGGGCATCCCCTTCTCCCAGGTCCCCCGGGCCGTGGGCCGCAGCATCCTCCGCGCCGCGCGCGACGTGCTCCGCCCCGGCGGCCGCTTCGTCGCCTATCAGGCGCGGGACCGCGTGGCCGTCCTCGGCCGCGAGATCTTCGGGCGGCCGGTCTCCGAGCTCGAGATCCGGAACGTCCCGCCGATGCGCGTCTACCGCTTCGAGAAGCCCGGGGAGGGCGCCGGCGCCCCCCGCTGAGGCCCCGGCCCCGCCGCGGCGGGGCCGCGGCCACCACCCGGCGCGCCCCGCCAGGAGGCCCCCATGCCCGACTCCGCATCCGCCGGCCCCGTGCACTACCGCCTCGAGGGGCGGACCGCCTTCGTCCGCCTCGACGACGGCAAGGTCAACGCCTTCACCCTCGACGTCCTCCGGGCGCTCGGCGAGGCCCTCGCCCGGGCCGAGAAGGAGGCGCGGGTCCTCGTCCTCCTCGGCCGCGAGGGCCGCTTCTCGGGGGGCTTCGACCTCTCCGTCATGCGGGGCGGCGGGCCCGCCGTGGTGGAGCTCGTCTCCGCGGGGGCTCGCTTCGCCACCCGCCTCGTGGAGTCCCCCCTCCCGGTGGTCCTC
>JALSIO010000409.1 GCA_026989995.1 Myxococcales bacterium | reverse complement strand
CGGGGACGCCCGCTCCGCGGACGCCCCAGGGAGGGATGCCATGCCCCAAGCCCACCCCGCCGCCCGCGAGGCCCCCGGGCGGAGCCCCGCTTCGCCCCCCCGCCTGCCGCCGAGGGCGGCCCTGGCAGCCGCGGTGTTCCTCGCCGTGGCACCGTCCCCGGCCCGCTCCGACGTGGAGGACCTGGTCACGAGCCTCCAGCCCCCGGTCCGCCTGGGTCTTCGGGTGCAGCCGATGACCCCCGAGCTGCGGAGCTACTTCGAGGCGCCGCGGGATCGGGGCGTGCTCGTGAGCCGGGTGGAACCGGGCAGCCCCGCCGAGCGCGCGGGCCTCCGCGTCGGCGACGTGATCGTGCGCCTCGGCGAGGCCGCGGCCCGCCACCCGCGCGACGTGGTGCGGGAGGCGCTCCGCGCGCCCGCCGGCGAGCCCCTCGAGATCGAGGTGATCCGCAAGGGCCGCCGCAAGACCTTCGGCGTGACCCCGGAAGGCCCGCCCCGTCCCTACGTGAACCCCATGGACCCGGAGAGCTGGCGGGACTGGCAGCGGCGCATGGAAGAGGCCCTCGGCCGGGGAAGCGAGGAGCTCCGCCGCCAGATGCAGGAGCTCGACCGCCGCCTGCGCGAGCTCGAACGCCGACTTCGCGAGGACGAGGAGGATCTCGGCCAGGCCACCTGATCCCGGCGGGCGTGCGCCCGGCCCGGAGGCCCGACTGCCAGCGCGCGACCCGGGGGCCGGCGGCCGCGATACCCGGCCGTGAAGCCCTGAAGGCTCGAGGGATCCGAAGGTCGAGGGAGACGGGGGCGCCGGCCCGCCGGGAAGCGACAGGCCCGGCGCCGAAGGAACGCGAGGCGCGGACGGTCGCCGGGCTCCAGGAAGGCGCCCCCCGCCGGCCGGGTACCGGGCTGAGTCCCATCAGGCGGGGGGCGCGCCCTGCGACCACCTTGCCGCAGGGCCTCCTGAAACGGGTTCCATTATAGAACGCGTTTCAGATTCTTCCAGTCCCCTGCAGGACCACCCACGGGCCTCTTGCGCGCCCGGTGGCCCCATGGCGCCGCCCCTCGGGGCCGCGGCACCCGGCCGCTATGATGCGCGCGTGTCTGCCACCGACCGCCTCCTCGAAATCATGGCGCGCCTCCGGGACCCCGAGGAGGGCTGCCCCTGGGACCTCGAGCAGGACTTCGAGAGCCTCGCGCCCTACGCCATCGAGGAGGCCTACGAGGTGGAGGACGCCATCCGCCGCGGCGACCCGGCACACCTCCGGGAGGAGCTCGGCGACCTCCTGCTCCAGGTCGTCTTCCAGGCGCAGATCGCCCGGGAGAAGGGCCTCTTCGACTTCGAGGACGTCGCGGGGGCGCTCGCGGACAAGCTCGTGGCGCGCCATCCGCACGTCTTCGGCGACGCCGAGGTCCGCACCGCCGCGGCGCAGGAAGCCGCGTGGGAGCGGGCCAAGGAATCCGAGCGGCAGGCACGCGGCGAGCCGGGCGACCCGCTTTCGGCCGTTCCGCGCTCGCTGCCCGCGCTCCTGCGCGCCGCGAAGCTGGCCCGCCGCGCGGCCCGGGCGGGCCATCCCCTGCTGCCGGCCGAGGCCGATCCGGGCGCCGTCCTCGGGCCGGGGGTCGAGCGGCTCGCCGCGGCGATCCGGGAGGGGACGGAGGCCCGCGCCGAGGAGGCCCTCGGCGCACTCCTGCTCCAAACCGCCGCCGTCGCCGCCACCCGGGGCCTGGATCCGGAGGCCGCCCTCCGACGGGCCGCCGATCGCCTGGTGGAGGCGCGGCGTGACACCCCGGCGCCGGACCGGGACCGCCCGGCCTAGCCCCCTCCCACCTCCGCTCCGCCGCTGGAGGGGGCTGCGGGGCGCTCTACGGCACGCGCGCCGGCCTCCGCCGCGCCCGGGAGCACCGCCAGCCTGCGGAAGGAGACCTCGAGCGGGAGCCGCTCCACGGGCGTGCCGTCCACCTCGGCGTAGGGGTCGATGAAGAAATTCAGCGGTTCGCCGCGCTGGCGCGGATCGAGGACGAGGTCGCGCCCGATGGTGAACTCGACGCGGTCGCTCGGAATCACGCCGAAGTACGCGTCCGGCGCCTTGTGCTTCCACGCCTCGCTCGCGTCGAGGGGCAGCCAGCCGCGGTCCGGCAGGTAGACCTCCGCCCAGCAGTGGTAGCCGGCGATCGGGCCGGACGCGGCATCCGGGGGGACCGGAAAGCCGATCACGAAGCGGGCCGGGATCCCGGCGGCACGGGCCAGCCCGAGGAAGAGGCTGTGGAAGTCGGTGCAGTTCCCGTACTTCTCGTTGCAGGCCCAGATCGCATCGCCCCGCCCCCAGCCGTCTCCCTCCTTCGCGTAGCGCATGTTGCGGAGCACGTAGTCGTAGTAGGCCCGCACCCGCTCCGAGGGCGACTCGAGGCCGCGGCCCTCCTCTTCCGAGATGCGCCGGATCACGCCCTCGAGCGGGATCTTCCGCGCGGGCGCCAGGAAGGGCGCGAGCTCCACCGGGCGGCCGCTCTCGGGCGGATCGGCCCGGTAGCCCCGCGACGGCGAGCGCTCCACCGTGAAGGTGAGCACGAGGTCCGCTCCGGGCGCAACCCGATGGCTTCCGTCCACGAAGACGATCGGATTGCCGAGCGAGTCCCGGCTGCCTCGGTATCGGAACGGGGAATCGATCCGGACCCCGAGCACCCGCTGCACCGGGGTGTCGGCGGGCGCCGGCACCCACACCCTGCGCTCCACGCCTCGGGGCAGCGCCGAGAGGTCCACCCGGTAGACGAGCTCGTAGCGGGCGCCGTCGCGCCAGGGATCGAAGCCGGCCTCCGCGCGCACGGCTCCGGCCACCGCGAGTGCGAGGAGCGGGACCGCCGGGG
>JALSIO010000408.1 GCA_026989995.1 Myxococcales bacterium | reverse complement strand
CCGCGGGCCGGCGCCTCGTGATTGCCTGCACCCGCGCGAGCAGTTCCGCGAAGGCAAAGGGTTTGGCCAGGTAGTCGTCCGCACCGAGCTCGAGCCCTGCCACCCGGTTCGCGACGTCCCCCTGGGCCGTCAGGAAGAGCACCGGCGTGTCCACGCGCGCAGCCCGCAGCCGCCGAAGTACGTCGAAACCCGAGAGATCGGGGAGATTGACGTCGAGGATGATCGCGTCGAAGGTGTCCTTGAAGGCGTGCTCGAGGCCCTCGCGGCCGGTCGCGGCCACGGTCACCCCGAAGCCGCGCTCCTCGAGGGCGCGCCTGACGAAGGACAGCGCCTCCGGATCGTCCTCCACGTACAGGACCTGCACCGAGCTCCTCCGGCTCCGGGCCGCACGGCGCCCCGGGCCCCGCCGGGCGCCGCCCGCGGGCGATGGGGCCCCGCCCCGGCCGGCCTCGCGGCTTCGCCCGGAGGGGCCGGGGCCCGAACCCGCGGCCCCGCAACCTAGAAGCGGCGCATGAACGGACTCTGAACCCCCGGCCCCGAGGCCGGGCCCCGAACCCGCCGGCTTTCCGCCCTCCGGAGCGGCACCCCGCATGACAGCCGGATGAACTCCGCGCTCCGGGCGCCGATGGGTCGGCTATCCATGCGGCGCGTCGGCCGCGGTGGGAGGGGGGCGGGTCGTCCACTCCACCGCCGGGGGGCGGCGGCCGAGCTCGGGCCCGCGGGGCGGGCTGGAGGTGCAGATGGAGGAAGAGTCCCACCGGCCGTACTTCGAGGAGTTCCTCCCCGGGATCCTCGGGAAGCTTCTCATCGAGGACCTCGAGAGCCTCTCCACCTGCTTCGAGATCGCAGTCACGGACGCGGGGGAGCCGCCGTGGCGGCTGGCCATCGAGCGGGGGCGGCTCGTCCATGTGGGCCACGAGGGTCCCGAGCCCGCGTGCCGCTTCCGTCTCGACCGGGAGACCCTGCTCGAGGTCGTCCGCGGCCGGTGTCGGCCCGCGGAGGCCTTCTTCGACCGGCGCATCGAGGTCGAAGGCGACATCGAAACGGGGCTGAAGCTCAGCACGGTGCTCGAGCCCTTCTTCGCCCGATTCCCCTACCCGGGATAGGGGGCGTCCGGCGTGTCCTCCCGACTCACGCACCCGTGGGGGCGCGCGGCGCTCCTGGGGGCCGCGCTCGTGCTCGCCGCGTGCGCCGCAGCCGTCCCGTGGGCGCTCGGCGTTCGGGTGGACAACCGCATCGAGCGGTGGATCGACGCCGGGGGGACCGCCGCCCGGACCTACCGGACCTTCCGCGATCGCTTCGGCAGCGACGATTTCGTGCTGCTCGCCTACGGCGGGCGTCCGCTCTTCGAGCCCGAGAGCCTCGAGGCGCAGGTCGAGGCGCTCGAGGCCCTCGAAGCGATCCGGGGGCTGTCGAAGCCGCTCGGCATCCCCGCCGTCTTTCGCGACCTCCTCGGGGGCGAGGACGCGGAGCTGCTCCGGCGGGAGGTCCTCGAGACCCCCTTCTACCGGAACTTCCTCGTGTCGCCGGATGGCAGCATGGCGGGGCTGCTCGCTCCGGTGGCCGATCCGGAGGCCCCGCCCGGGCCGCTGGTCGAGGCCCTGCGGGGGGCGGGCCGTGTCCTCGAGCGGGCGGGCTTCGAGGTGCACCTGGTGGGCCCCCCGGTGCTGAACGCCGCCCTCGACCGGAGCTCCCGCTCGGAGGCCCTGCGGAGCTTTCCGGTGGCCTTCGGCCTCGCCCTCGCGGTCCTCGTGGGACTCTTCCGCTGCCTGCGGGCCACCGCGGTGGCGGCGCTCCTGGCGGGGCTGGGGATCCTGCTGACCCTCGGTGCCATGGGCCTGGCCGACCGGCCGCTCGACATGGTCACCTCGGTCCTGCCCTCGCTGCTCTTCGTGCTCTCGCTCGCCGCCAACATCCACGTCCTCTCGCGCTACCGGGCGCACCGGGGACGTGGCGCCGACCCGGTTCCGGCACTCGCCCGGGCGCTCGCCGAGACGGCCCGTCCCTGCACCCTCGCCGCGGTGACGACGGCCGTGGGGTTCGCGTCGCTGCTGACGGCGCGGATGGAGCCGGTGCGCGCCCTCGGGGCGCTCGCCGCCTTCGGTGTTCTCGCGTCGCTGGCCGTGAACCTCCTGGTCGGCCCCGTCCTCGTGGCCCTGCTCGATCCGCCGGGCGCGCAGCCGCGCTCGGCGAGTGTCTTCGCGCGGCTCGGGCAGGCGGTGGCCGGGCCGCGGGCCGGCCGGCGGGTCGCGGTGCTGGCCGGAGTCCTCGCGCTGCTCCTCCTGGCCGGACTCGCCCGCCTCCGGGTCGAGTCCGATCCCCTGACCTTCCTGCCGTCGAGCTCGCGCACGGTGCGGGACTACGAAGCGGTCGCCCGCGGCCTCACCGGCTTCTACACCCTCGAGCTCATGGTCGAGACACCCGGCGGCTGGCTCGATCCGGCGCGCTGGCCGGCGCTCGATGCCGTGGCCCGGGAGCTCGAGGCCCGGCCCGATGTCGCGCGGGTGCTCTCGCCCCTCGATCTGCTGCGCCTCTTCCACCACCTGAGCCGTGGCCCGGGGCTCAAGACCTGGGCGCTTCCGGCCACGGCCGGGGCCGCGCGCGAGCTCCTCGAGGACTTCGGCGGCGGGCTGGGCGACCTTCGGCTCGCCGCCGAGGACGGCGGGGCGGTGCGGCTCGCGGCGCTGGTCCGCGTGATGCCCTCCGACCGCTTCCGCGAGATCGAGGCCGCCGCGCGCCGGGCACTCGCCGCGCTGCCCGAGCCCTGGACGGGGACGGCCACCGGCATCGTCCTGCAGCTCGTCGACGCACAGCTCGGGCTGGTTCGCACCCAGGTGGAGAGCTTCGGGATCGCCTTCGCCCTCATCT
>JALSIO010000407.1 GCA_026989995.1 Myxococcales bacterium | reverse complement strand
AATTCTCGCCGTCCTCGAGATCGTGGGCTTTCCCGCCTTCATGGCCTTCGTGGACGAGGGGGTCCACAGCTCGGCGACGCTCTGGATGATCCCCATGCCGCTCATGGCCGCCTACGTGGTGGGGCCACGCCTCGGCTTGGCCACCGCCGGCCTCGTGGGAGCCATCCTCTTCGTCTTCTACCAGCTCGAGCTCCGCGGGCATCCCTTCGGACCGATCGCGCCGCCGGCGCAGAGGGACTGGACCGACGCGGTGGCGCGCATGACGGTGGTGGGCTTTCTCGGCTTCTTCGGCTGGCTCTTCGAGACCCTGCGGCGGCAGAAGCAGCGGGAGCTCGCGGAGGCCCGCGACCGAGCCGAGCAGGCGAGCCGGGCCAAGAGCCAGTTTCTGGCCAACATGAGCCACGAGATCCGCACGCCCATGAACGGCGTCATCGGGATGACGGATCTCCTGCTCGACACCGAGCTCGACGACGAGCAGCGCGACTACGCCCGCACTGTGCGGAGCTCTGCCGAGGCTCTTCTCGCGGTGATCAACGAGATCCTCGACTTCTCGAAGATCGAGGCCGGCCGCCTCGAGCTCGAGCGCATCCCCTTCGACCTCCGGGCCACGCTGGAGGACCTGATGGATCCGCTCGGGGTGCAGGCTGGCGAGAAGGGGATCGAGCTCGCGTACCTGATCCATCACGAGGTGCCCACGGCGCTGGTCGGCGATCCGGTGCGTCTCCGCCAGGTCCTCGTGAACCTGGTCGGAAACGCCATCAAGTTCACCGAAGCGGGCGAGGTCCTCGTGCGGGTGCGCCGCGCGGGCGGCCGCGGGCGGGTGGTGGATCTGGTCTTCGAGGTGCGGGACACGGGCATCGGCATCCCGCCCGACAAGCGCGACCGGCTCTTCCAGAGCTTCTCGCAGGTCGACGCCTCCAACACCCGGCGCTACGGGGGCACCGGCCTCGGGCTCGCGATCTCGCTCCGCCTCGCCCGGCTGATGGGCGGCACCATCGAGGTGGAAAGCGAGGTGGGACGGGGGAGCGTCTTCACGCTCCGGATTCCCCTCGAGGTGCAGCAGCGGCCCGGGCCGGTGGCGCCGGCGGCCGCAGACCTCGCCGGGCGTCACGCCCTCGTCGTGGACGACCATCCCACCAACCGGGCCGTGCTCCGCGAGCTCCTCCACGGCTTCGGGATGACCTGCGAGGAGGCCGGGGACGCTCCCGGTGCCCTCTCTCTCCTGGTGCGGCCGGGAGCCCGCTTCGACGTGGTGATCCTCGACTTCCAGATGCCGCAGGTGGACGGGCTCGAGCTCGCCCGCCGCATCCGCAGCCGGCTCGCCGGGGCCGAGCCTCCCGTTCCGAAGCTCCTCCTGCTCACCTCGGTGGGGCAGGTGGGCCAGGCCCGCCTCGCGGTCGAGGCGGGGCTCGACGCCTTTCTCACCAAGCCCGTGCGTGCCTCCCAGCTCGAGGCGTGCCTGCGAAGCGTGCTGCTCGGCCAAGCCGAAGCGGGGGAGGCGCCGCCCGGCGAGCGGCGGCTGGTGACGCGACACACGCTCCGGGAGGCCGAGGTACGCGCCCGGCCCTGCGTGCTGGTGGTCGAGGACAACCCGGTCAACCAGAAGCTCGCCGTCAAGGTGCTCGAGAAGCTCGGCTACAACGCGGAGCTCGCCCAGAACGGCCGCGAGGCGGTGGAGGCGGTGGAGGCGCGCCGCTACTGCGCCGTGCTCATGGACTGCCAGATGCCGGAGATGGATGGTTTCGAGGCCAGCCGGGCCATCCGGCGCCTCGAGGCCCGGCGGGGCGGCCACGTGCCCATCGTGGCCATGACCGCCCACGCGCTCCAGGGCGACGAGGAGCGCTGCCTCGAGGCCGGAATGGACGCCTACCTCGCCAAGCCGATCCGACCGGAGCAGGTCCGGGAGATGCTCGAGCGGGTGGTCCGGGCCGCCTCCGGCGCGCCCGGCGAGGGCGACCTTCCCGTGGGATCGCGCTCCGCCTGACGGGGCGCCGGCGGCGTGCCCGCGCCGGGGTGGCCGCGGGCGCGGAGAACGGGCGCGGCGTTTGGCGCCGTGGCTTCCGGTCTAGCCGAGGGCGGCGAGGGAGGCCTTCTCCTCCTCGACGCAGGCCTTGAACGACGGGCGCGAGAGCACCCGATCCAGCCAGGCCGCGAGCTTCGGCCAGCGCGCGGCGTCCGGCCCTTCGCCGGCGTGGGCGAAGTTCACGAAGGGGCTCGCCATCCCGATGTCGGCCACCGAGAACTGCCCGCCGGCGAGGAACTCGCGCCCCTCGAGCTGCTGCTCGAGGTAGTCGAAGACGGACGGCGCGGCGTCGAGGGCGGCCTTCACCTCCGCCTCGTCGGCCTCCTGCTTGAAGATCTTCGCGCGCACGATCCGGTTGGCGAAGGCCGGGAGCAGCACCTCGGTAAGGCGGGTGTCGCCGTATTCCTCGAGGAAGAGCGCCCGCCCCAGCTCCCGGGGATCCTCGGGGAGGAGCCGGGGCTCGGGGTAGGTGCGCTCGAGGTAGAGGAGGATGCACGACGAGTCGGGGAGCGTGAACTCGCCCTCCTGGTACACGGGGATCTTGCCGAGCGGACTGATGGCGCGGAACTCGTCGCTCACGCCGAAGGGGAGCACCGGCACGAGGTCGTACTGGATGCCCTTTTCGGCGAGGGCCACCCGCACCTTGCGGACGAAGGGTGAGGCGTTGACACCGTGGAGGGTCGGCATGCGGTACCTCCCGGGGTCCCGGGGGAGCCGGGGCCCCGAGCTGGGGGAATCGGGTGGGCGCGGTGGCGGGAGCGTACCCCACCTCCCCGCGCCACGGGGTGCCCCCTGGGGTTGGCGCCCCCGGCTTCGAACCCCCTTCGGCCCGGACAGGGCTCCCAGAAGGCGT
>JALSIO010000406.1 GCA_026989995.1 Myxococcales bacterium | reverse complement strand
GCCCTCGGGCCTTTCCCCGCCGCCGCTCCGGGGATCTCCGGGATCAAGAAAAGGTGGCGTCGTGACGCTACTTGGCGACATGGCTGCGCTCCTTCTGCAGCGGGTCTGCCGGACACCGGCCCGCGCGCCTGCGGCGCACCTCCGCGTGTCGGCCGCAGTGGCGGCGGTGGCGACGTGCCTCGGCCTGCTCGGCCCGGGCACCGCGCGGGCCGGCGACGAGCGCGACGGGCTCGTCCCCGCGGAGCGGGAGCGGCTCGCGCGCATGGAGCGGGAGCTGCGCGAGGCGCGGCGCGCCATCCGCGTGCTCTCGCGGGAGGTGGAGGTACTCAAGACCGTCCGCGGCCTCGGGAGCTGGCCGAGCTGGAGGCGGCCGGGCTACGCCGTGCCGGCCGTGGCCTCGGGCCCGGCCCGCACGCAGGTGGCCCAGAACCAGGCCCAGGCGCCCGCGCCCCGGCGGGGAGCACCCCAGCCCGTGGACGAGTCCGCGGAGCGCGTCTCGGGGGAGCAGGAGCGGCCCGATCTCCAGCCGGCCACGCTCCGCCAGGCCCGGGCGGTGCTGATCGGTGAGGGCCGCCTCGAGATCGAGCCCTCGCTGAGCTTTTCGTTCACCGACCGCAACCGGCTCGACGTCCGCGGCATCGACATCGTCGAGAACGTCTTCATCGGGGCGATCGAGGTGCGCAACGTGGAGCGGAACACGCTCACCGGAACGATCTCCATGCGCTACGGGCTCACCGATCGCCTCCAGTTCAGTGCGGCGGTTCCGTACCTCTATTCGAGGAGCAAGTCCTTCCTGCCGCCCACCGTGCAGCGCGAGGACGAGCTCGGCGAAGATGTGGAGGCCACCCGCTCCTCCGACGACCTCGGCGACATCACCTTCGGCCTCACCTACCACCTGCTCCAGGAGGAGGGCTGGAAGCCGGATCTCACGGTGGCGCTCGACGTCAAGACCGACACGGGGAGCTCCCCCTTCGAAGTGGGGCCGAACGAGAGCGCCAGCGGCACCGGCTTCTGGGGGGCGGGGCTCGGCGTGACCCTGCTCAAGATCCGCGATCCCGCCGCCATCTTCGTGAACGGCAACTACTTCTTCCACATGAAGGAGTCGAACGTCGGCGCCTTCGACTCCGTGGATCCTCCGGACAGCTGGGGCTTCGGCTTCGGCGTCTCCTACGCGCTCAACCCCTTCGTCTCCCTCACCTCGAGCTTCAACAACCGGTGGGTGCAGAAGACCGAGCTGAACGGTCAGGAGATCGACGGCAGCGACCAGCGCAACGCCTCCATCGGTTTCGGCCTCTCCTACGCCCTCGGGCGGGGGCGCTCACTCGACGTGACCGCCTCCTTCGGCTTGACGGACGACTCCCCGGACTACACTGTGACCGTGGCGATGCCCTTCCGCTTCAACCCGGGCGTGCCGGAGTTCGTTCGCGAGTGGCAGCAGGAGTGGTCGAAGGCGCTGCGGGGCTGGTGAGCCCCCGCGCCCGGCACCGGTCGGAGGTTTCCACGCGGGCGTCGCTCCCGTTCGCGGCCCGACCGGGCCCCGGCTGCCGACCCGTTCCGATGGCGGGGGAGGCGGCGGTGCGGAGCGGGTGCGGCCGCGTCACGGCGTCTCGCCCCCGGAGGGCGCGCCCTCCTTCCCGCACGCCCTCCCGTCGCCTCGTCGCCTTCGTCGCGCTAGCGGGACTGCTGGCCGCGGGCATCCCCGCCCTCGCGGAGGGCGGAACCGCGGCGCCCGACGGGAGCGCCCCGGTCGCCGATGCCGGGGCGCCTCCCACCGCGGGGCTCTCCGACGAGGAGCGCCGGGCCCGGGTCCAGGAGCTGGCCGACCGCGCCGCGCGCCAGCTCGAGAACCGGCAGTACCGCGACGCCATCGCCACCCTGAACCAGGCGCTCGAGCTCGAGCCGGATTCCGCCGCCCTCTACGCGGCCAAGGGGTGGGTGTCCTTCTACGGAGGCGAGGTGGACTGGGCCCTCAGGCATTTCGAGAAGGCCCTCGAGCTCAACCCCACCCATGTGAAGGCCTGGAACGGCAAGGGCCTGATCCTGCTGGGAAGGGAGGACTACGACGGGGCCGCCCGGGCCTTCGCCCGCTCCACGCTCTACGTCCCCGGCCACGCGCCCACCTGGCGGTTCCGGGCCATGGCGCTCAGCAAGGGGGGCAAGCTCAAGCGGGCGCTGGCCTGCGTCAAACAGGCGATCCGCCTCGAGCCGGAGAATCCCGACAACCACGAGCTCCGGGGCGTGATCCTCTTCTCCATGGGCCGCTACCCGGAGGCCCTCGCCGCCTTCGAACGGGTCCTGGAGCTGGATCCCCGCAGGGAAGACGCCTGGCTCAGCAAGGGGTCGTGCCTCGTCAAGCTCGGCCGAGCGGAGGAGGGCCTCGAGGCCTTCGATCAGGCACTGAGGTGGAATCCCCTCTCTCCGGTCGCCCTCTACAACAAGGCCGTGACGCTCGAGGAGCTCGGTCGCGCCGACGAGGCCGTCCGGTACCTCAAGAAGAGCCTGGCGATCCGTCCCGGCTACGCCGAGGCGGAGACCGCCCTCGCCCGCCTCCAGGGCCACGGGGCTCCCGGCCGCGCCGTGCGCTGATCCGCTCCGCTGCCCGCTCCGGCTCGGCCGGGGCGGCGCGCGCTGTCCGATCCCGCCGGGGCCCCTCCCCCCTCCTCGGGACGGTGGGCGCGGTGTCCTTCGAACGGCTGTGCCCCTCAAATGGGCTGGGTGTGGGGCCACACGGTTGGGGTCGCGTCCCTGGACCGGCTGGGGAGTACGAGAAAATTCCCATTGTGGGCATCGCCCAAGGAACGCTTCCACGCCGGACGTGCTGCGGGATGTCTTCCCACGTCCCGGATCCGTGAAAAGTACTGAAAAGTCAATATGTTATGGGCATA
>JALSIO010000405.1 GCA_026989995.1 Myxococcales bacterium | reverse complement strand
TCAGCTCGAAGGAGGGCTTCCGGAACGGTTGCGCGGCGTTGTTCACCAGGATGTCGAGGCGGCCGAGGCGCCGGCCCGCCTCCTCCACCATTCCCTCGGCGAAGGACCGCTCGGAGAGATCACCCGCAATCCACGTCGATCGGGGCTCGTGCTTCTGGCAGAGCGCCGCGAGCTCCCGCAGCCGCTCCTCCCGCCGCGCCACCGCCACCACGGCGCAGCCGCGCCGGGCGAGCGCGAGCGCCGTGGCCCGGCCGATTCCCGACGAGGCCCCCGTGACCACGGCCGCCCGCCCCGCGAAGGGGTCCGCGCCTCGCTCCGTCATGGGGCTCCTCCTCGTTCGCACCCGCGCGCCCGCACACGCGAGGCCCCAGCGGCTCCCCGGGGCGCCGTTCCCTCCGTCTCCCGCCGCGGGCCTTCCCGAGTGTGCGCGGGTGCCCGGGGCTTGTCGAGCCTCCCGGGGCCTCCGGCTACACTGCCGCCCCGGAGGAGGGACCATGGCCGAGCTGCCTGCCGTCGAGGGCACCACCGACCCCCGCTTCACCCGGGTGCGGGAGGTCTTCGCGGAGAACTTCGCCGAGCGCGACGAGGTCGGCGCTGCCGTCGCGGTCTTCGTGGACGGCCGGCCGGTGGTGGACCTCCACGGCGGCTTCGCCGACCAGGCCCGCACCCGCCCCTGGCAGGGCGACACCCTCGTGAACGTCTACTCCTGCACCAAGGCCATGGCGGCGCTCTGCCTCCACCGGCTGGTGGACGAGGGCCTCGTCGACCTGGATGCCCCGGTGGCGCGCTACTGGCCGGAGTTCGCGGAGGCCGGCAAGGGCGAGATCCCGGTCCGCCATCTCCTCTCGCACCGCGCTGGGCTCGCGGCGGTGCGCGATCCGCTCCCCCCCGAGGCCCTCTACGACTGGGAGGCCATGACCGAAGCCCTCGCCGCGCAGGAGCCCTGGTGGGAGCCCGGGGCGGAGCACGGCTACCACGCCGTCACCTTCGGCTGGCTGGTCGGGGAGGTGGTGCGGCGGGTGCGCGGCGAGAGCCTCGGCAGCGTCTTCCGCAAGGAGGTCGCCGCCCCCCTCGGTGCCGACTTCCACATCGGCCTCGCCGACGCCGAGCACGGCCGCGTGGCCGAGATGAGCCCCATTCCCATGGGCCCCGCCCCCGACGGCGAGCCGAGCCTCGCCGCCGCCATCCAGGGCGACCCGGAGGGCCTCGCCGCCCGGGCCTTCCTGAACCCGCCCTCCCTGGCGCTCGGCCCGAACCACGCCGAGTGGCGGCGGGCCGAGATCCCCGGCGCCAACGGCCACGCGGGAGCCCGCGACCTCGCCCGCATCTACGCGGCGCTCGCCTGCGGCGGCGAGCTCGACGGCGTGCGCCTGCTCTCGCCCGAGGGCATCGAGCGGATGCGCGAGGAGAACGCCCACGGGATGGACCTGGTGCTCGGCGTCTCCACCCGCTTCGGCCTCGGGGTGATGCTCGGGCAGGATCTTCCCCGCTCCTCCTTCGGCCCCAACCGCGCCGCCTTCGGCCACCCCGGCGCCGGCGGCTCCGTGGGCTTCGCCGACCCGGAGGCCCGGGTGGCCTTCGCCTACGTGATGAACCGCATGGGGCCCCACGTGCTGCTCGACCCGCGCGCGGTGGCCCTGATCGAGGCGACCTACGACTGCCTCGGCTGAGCCGGTGCCGGCCGGCCCCGGCCCGCCCCAGGCGAAAGGAATCCCCATGCCCCTCGACCCGGAGATGGCCCGCGTGCTCGAAGGTCTCGCCGCCGCCGGCACCGCCGACCTCGCGTCGCAGACCCCCGAGGAGGCCCGGGCGATGTTCCGCCAGATGAGCGGGCTCCTGCCGCCGGAACCGCTCGCCGAGGTCCGCGACCTCGCGCTCGAGGGGCCCGCCGGCCCCATTCCGGCGCGCCTCTACATCCCCGACCCGGACGAGGTTCCCGCGCCCTGCCTCGTCTACTTCCACGGGGGCGGCTGGGTGATCGGCGGCCTCGACACCCACGACGGCACCTGCCGGAGGCTCGCGCGGGAGGCCGGCATCCGGGTGGTCTCGGTGGACTACCGGCTCGCGCCCGAGCACCGCTATCCAGCCGCCGCCGACGACTGCAGTGCCGCCCTCGAGCAGGTGGCGGCCCGCGCCGCGGAGCTCGGCGTGGATCCGGAGCGCCTCGCCGTGGGAGGCGACTCCGCCGGCGGGAACCTCGCCGCCGTCACCGCCCGCCGCGCCCGGGATCGCGGCGGCCCGCCGCTCCGCTTCCAGCTCCTCGTCTACCCCGTGACCGACTGCGACACCGACCGGCCCTCCTACCGCGAGAACGCCAGGGGCTACCTCCTCGAGGCGCCGCACATGGCGTGGTTCTGGGGGCACTACGTTCCCGAGCCGGAGCGGCGCCTCGAGCCCGACGCCTCGCCGCTTCGCGCGCCCGACCTCGCCGGGCTCCCGCCGGCCCTGGTGCAGACCGCCGAGTTCGATCCGCTCCGCGACGAGGGCGAGGCCTACGCCGCCCGCCTGCGGGAGGCGGGTGTGCCCGTGACTGCCACCCGCTACGAGGGTCTCATCCACGGCTTCGCGGCCTTCGCGCCGGTGGTGGCCCGGGCGCGGGAGGCGCAGGAGGAGGCCGTGCGGGCGCTCCGCGAGGCGCTGCGCGCGTAGGCCCGCCGCTCCGCCCGGGCCCTGCCGCCCCGCGTCCGCCATCCAGGGGCATCCAGGGGGGCGGAGCGCCGGTCCGGGCGGCCGCGTCCACGCACGGCATCGCCGCGGATGAAGGGGAAGGAGGAGGCGGCGCGGCCTTCGCGGCCGGGGGCGCGGGCGGGCTCCCCGCCGTGGCCGGGCCTTCAGCGCGCCCGGAAGCGCCCGGGCTCCACCTGGGCCACCCGCCCCTCGCGTTCGAGGCGCTC
>JALSIO010000404.1 GCA_026989995.1 Myxococcales bacterium | reverse complement strand
CTCTGGCCCTGGATGCCCTCCGGCACCTCGAGGCCGGCGAGTTCGAGGAGGGTGGGCATCAGGTCGATGGATCGCACCTGCTCCCGCACCCGCCGCGGCTCGAGACGACCCGGGGCCCGGATCACCAGGGGGACGCGGATCATCTCCTCGTAGAGTGTGTATCCGTGGCTCGCCGAGCCGTGGTCGAGGAACTCCTCCCCGTGGTCCGAGGTCACTGCGATCACGAGATCGCGGTCGAATCCCCCGCCTTCCAGCCGGGCCAGGAGCTCCCCGAAGCGCGCGTCCGCGTAGGCGACCTCTCCGTCGTAGAGCCCGACCAGGTAGCGGAGGTCCTCCTCGGAGAGGTCCGTGATGGGCTTGCCCTGTCGCTCCACCACCACCGAGGTCTTCTCCGGCGTGAGTTCCCCCGTGTAGCCCTGAATCCACTCCTGGTGCGGGGGCGGCGGGTCGTAGGGCCAGTGCGGGTCGTTGTAGTGCACGAAGAGGAAGAAGGGCTCCTCGGGCTTCTCGTCGATCCAGCGGAAGACGAGCTCGTTGGTCTCGGCGCCCCGGCGTTTGGCGGCCCCGAGACGTTCCGAGTAGTCGGAGTGTTCGTCGTGGTACTCGTCGAAACCCTGGGAGAAGCCGAAGATGGAGTTGACGTAGACGTTGGAGACGAAGCCCGCCGTGCGGTAGCCGCGCCTGCGGAACTCCTCGGCGAGCGTGGTCTGGCCCGGGTGGAGCGCCTTCTGGATGGCGAAGGGCAGCGTCCCCCCGCCCGCCCGTTCGCCGGTGCCCCAGCGGACGCCGCCGTCGAGGCCGTGCACCGAGGGATAGAGGCCGGTGAAGAGGCTCGCGATCGATGCGGCGGTCCACGGCGCCTGGCTGATGGCCTGCTCGAGGACCACCCCACCCCGGGCGAAGGCGTCGAGGTTCGGGCTCGTGTTTCGCTCGTAGCCGTAGACACCCAGGTGGTCGGCCCGGAGCGTGTCGATGACGACGAGCACGACGTTCGGCGCGCCGGGGGGCGCAGGCTCGCGGCCGATCTGCGCCGCGGCCCGGGCGAGGTTGGCCTTGCGGCGCTCGTAGAGCGGACTCTCCCGCGGGGTCGCCGCCAGGGCCCGCTGGATCAGGTCGTAGGCCTCCTCCGGACGACCCGCCTCGAGATACGCCTTGCCGAGGTTGTGGAGGGCCGCCGGGTCCCCGGGGCGCCGCTCGACCACCTCCTCGAAGAGTTCGAGGGCCCTCCGCGTGTTCTCTTCCCCCCCGAGCTGCTGCAGGGCCAGGGCCAGGTTCGTGGCCGCGCCCACGTGCTCGGGGTCCCGCCGGAGGACTTCTTCGAGCTTGGGAACCGCCTCCTCGAAGCGCCTCAGGAAGAGGAGCGACTGGCCCCACGCGGCCAGCACGGCGACCGGATCGGTCTCGGCGAGCTCGTGCATCCGTCCGAAGGCGCCGATCGCCTCCTCGTGCCGCCCGAGCTGCGCCAGGGCCAGGCCGAGCTGTTCGTGGGCCCGCGCCACCTCCGGCTCGAGCTCCACTGCCCGCTTCAGCTTCTCCACGGCCTCCGAAGGACGCCCGGCCCGGAGGAGCAATGTGCCCCACAGGCGGTAGGCCTTCGCCGGCTCGCGGCCCCGCTCGACGTACCACGCGTATCCCTCGAACGCCTTCTCGAGCTGCCCCTGCTCCCCGTAGGCCATGGCGAGCATCAGCCGGGCCTTGGGGTACTCGGGCGCGATCTCGATGGCCTTCTTCGCCTCGACGACGGCGAGGCCGGGCTGGCCGTCGGCGAGGTAGGTCTGCGCCGCGTGGAGGTGGACCTCGGCCAGCCGCTCCTTCCCCGAGAGTCGGTCGCAGCCGACGGTCAAGGCGAGCCCGAGGAAGGCGGCGAGAAGCGCCGGGGTGGCGGAGAGCGGAGACGGGGCGCGTTGAACCATGGTTCCTCTCGGTCGGTCGGGTCTCCCACCCAGCCGAGGCCGCCAGCGACCCGGGGGCCCGCGGCTCCTCGTGACCCGGCGTCGCGGGTGAGTCTCGAAGAGCCCCCTGGGCGTGTCAAACAAGGAGACGGTGGGGGCCGTACGCGCCGTCGGAAACTTCCGGGCCTGGGTGGCCGGGCGGGGCCTGCCCCAGTCGCACACCTCTCGTCCACCCGTCCCACCGGGGACAAGGGATCTTTTCCGATTCAGGGCAAGATTTCGACCTTCCGCCGAGTGGGTTTCGCACCGGGGCGCCCTAGCCCGCGCACTTGGAAGCCTCGACCCAAGGCATGGAAATTGCAGATTTTGCGGCCTCGTGGAGCCGCAACCCCGCGGCGCCGGGCGGACGAGCGTGCGCGGAAGCGGGCCCGGCGGTCGGTCGTTTCGGGGGCCGGCGTATGGTGGCGCGGGACGGGGTCTCCCGGGGAGGGAACGTGGGACGGATGGTGGGACGCTCGTGGCGGTGGATGGCGGTCGCGCTCGGCCTCGTGTTCAGTGGCTCGGCGGCGGGCGATGTCGAGCTCCTCGGCGCGCTGATCCCCGGTTCTCCGCTCACGGACCAGGAGCTGGCCCAGTTCTACGGGACCGGTGTCGTGGTCGAGGCCCTTCCCGACCCGCTGAACCGCCAGTCGGTTCCCCCGGCCGCTCCCGCTTCGCCGCGCGATCCGGCGAGCCCGGCCTCGGCAGCGCAGGCCGCGCTCCCCGCAGCTCCGGCGGCGCCCGCCTCCGCCGCCGCTCCTGCGAGCCCGGCCGCCCCCGGCGCACCCGCGGCACCCGCTTCCCCCGCAGCGCCGGCCCTGGCGGCGGCTCCTGCGGCTCCCGCGTCGCCCTCGGCTCCTGCGTCTCCGGCGTCGGCGGCGTCTCCGGCCGCTCCGTCTGCGCCTGCAGCGCCCGCGGCCCCCGCGTCGCCGGCCGTGGCGGCGGCTCCGGCGGCTCCCGCGTCGC
>JALSIO010000403.1 GCA_026989995.1 Myxococcales bacterium | reverse complement strand
CAGGCCTGCCAGCAGCTCGGGATCCGACACACCCGCACCCAGCCCGGCCACGCTTGGACCCACGGCTTCGTGGAGCGGCTCCAGGGTACGATCCTCCACGAGCACTGGCGCATCGGGTTCCGGCGGCGCTACTTCACCCGCGTCGCCCAGCTGGAGACCTCCCTCCAGCGCTTCCTTCGCTTCTACCATGAACAGCGACCGCATCACGGCTACCGTCTGCGGGGCCGCACCCCCGCTGAGCTGTTCCAGGGAGCCGGCCAATGATCGAGCCCCAGAACCTGTCAACCCCCTTTCGGCACAGGGCCCGCGGCGAGCATCGGTTCCACGTCATCAAGCAGCTCTGGGGCTTCACGAAGACGCGGTACCGCGGGATCGCGAAGAACCTGGCCCGAGCGCAGACGATGTTCGCGCGGGCGAACCTCTACACCGTGCGGAAGAAGCTGATGCCCCCGGGGGCGACGTGCGCCCTGTGACCGAGAAGGGGTCGACGGCCTTCGCCGAACGCCCCTCCAAGGCGAACGAGAAGGCCCGGCCCACCACCACGCCACCCTCACCGACCGCCTGACGGCGTCCAGTGCAGAGCTTCCCTGGGCAGGCGAGGGGCCGTCGGCATTCGTGGTGCAGGGGAGCCCGCTCAAAGAACCGATGTTCCTGGGGCCGCCGGAAGGCCAGGGATTCGGCGGCGGGCCCGCGCAGTCGTTCGCGGAGCCGGGCGCCGCCGCGGCTGCAGGGGGCGAAGCCACTCCGGACGTGGACGGCCGCTCAGGGACAGATGGGGTTGGTATCTCCCGGCCCGAGGCAGAGATTCGCGCCGAGGTCGACGCCCTGCCGGACCTGCGGCGGGTTCCCGTTGTTGGTGATGATGTTCCCCCGGTAGCCGGTGTCGAAGAAGGGCGTGCCCACGGAGTTGTTCAGGAGGCCGGAGCTGTTGTTGCGGATCAGGTTCTCCAGCACGAGGGATCCGTTGAAGGTCGAGATGCCCGTGCTGCCGTTGCTCACGACCGCGTTGCCCGACACGACGGAAGCGGGGCCGACCTGGATCCCGTCGCCTAGATTCGAGAAGGATCGGCAGTCGGTCACCACGGAAGCGCCGCCGGCCTGGATACCGTTTCCCGCCGCCTGGCTCACGCGCACGTTCGAGATCTTCGCCTGTCCGCCCGCGAAGATGCCTCCGCGGCCCATGCCCACGATGTCTCCATCGCGCACCCGGAGGCCGAGGTACAGCTGGCTCGCCACCTCGATCCCGCGCCCGGTTCCGGGGAAGCGGCAGCTGGTGGTGGCGCCGACGCAGTCCGCCCGGATGATCTTGAAGCCGCCGAGATCGATGCTCACGTCCGAGGTCGCCACGCGGATGCCCGTCGTGTCGGGATTCGGGAGGATCAGGCTGCTGGTGAGCACGTAGTGCAGACCCGCCGAGCCGTCGATCGTCACCGGGTAGCCCGGGGCATCTCCGGCGAAGCAGCCCGTCGCGGTGGCGCATGCGTGGTGGATCGCGACGGCGCCGTCGCCCGCCCGCGCCTGGGGCGCCACGAGGAGTGCGGCGGCCAGCGCGAGGGCCGACACCCGTAGGACGCCCGTCCGCGCGGCGGCCGGGGACGGTGCCTTTCCCGACCTCATGGACACGCCGCCGAGCCGACGCCGGGACCGACGCACAGGTTGTTGCCGAGGTTCGTGCCGCCGGACACGGCTTGTCCTCCGTTGTTGGTGATCGTGTTCTCGCTGTAGCCCGATGCCGGCGAGGGGAAGATCAGCCCCACGTTCCCGTTGTTGCGCACGGTGCACTCGATCACCATCGAGCCGTCGCCCGCAGAGACGCCGTTTCCGAGGTTGCTCACGATCGAGCTCGCGGCCACGATCGAGGCGGAGCCCGTGACGATCCCGGCGCCGCCGTTCGAGAAGCTGGCCGTGTTGCGAACGACCGAGGCGCCGCCGAGCGTGATTCCCGCCTGGGCGCTCTGGCTGACCCGGAGGCCCTCGAGCCGCGCCTGGCCGCCGGCCAGGACTCCCGCGAGCCCCATGCCGACGATGTCGCCGTTGCGCAGGTGGAGGCCGAGGGGGGTCGCCCGGACCCCCACGCCCTGGTCGGGGCTCGGGCGGCACAACGCCGTCGCGCCGAGGCAGGCCGAGGTGAGGATCTTGAAGCCGCCGAGGTCCAGGTGCACGTCCGGCGACGTCACGTCGATGGCGGTGGTGCCGGCATCGGGGAGCACGAGGTCGGTCGTCAGCCGGTAGCTCAGGCCGGAGGAGCCGTCGATGGTGACCGGGAATCCGGCCGCGTCGCCCGGGAAGCAGCCCGTCCGGACCGCGCAGTCCTGGCTGATCTCGGCCGCGCCGCCGCCCGCCCGCACGGTGGGAGCCACCGCGACCAGGATCGCGGCCGCGATCAGCGGGCCGGTTCGGGTGCCGCCGGTCAATCGTCTTCCTCCTGCGAACCTGTCGCTCCACCGGGGAACCGGCGGAACGACCCGCGCGGCCGCGCAGCATCGTGCCCGGATTGCTCCCCAGGGGACGAGGGCCGAGCTGCCGACGCCCGGGGCGCGGACCCCGGCGAAGCGGTGGATCCGGGCGGCGACCTGGAGATCGCTCGGCCGACGGCCGCCGCCCGCGATTCCGCAACCTCGCGGGGGACCGGCGGGCGTGGTCGGGGTGATCTCCCCTCACCACCGCGCCGATTCTATTCGCGATGGCTCCGGAGTTCAAGCCGGACCCGGCCGTGAGGTGGCGGGAGGGCTCGCGGCGAGTGCGAGGGCATTCCCGTGGGGTGGGTCCAGCCCGCCGGTGACGGCGGGGTGGCCCGCCCTCGGGTCGCGGGCGAGGTGCATCGCGATGGCACCGGCGCGGCACCGGTCGCCGTGGGCCGCCTCGACGTCGTCGAGGTCGCGGCTGAGACCAGGGTG
>JALSIO010000402.1 GCA_026989995.1 Myxococcales bacterium | reverse complement strand
CCGGCTCGCCTGCTCCTCGCCGAGCGCCCGGAGGACCATGCCGAGCCGGAAGTGGTGCACGGCGTCGTCCGGCGCGAGCGCCACGGCCGCCTCGAGGTGGGGCCGGGCCTCCGCGGAGGCCGGCGGTCGCTGCTTGTGGAGGGACCAGCCGAGCGCGGAGCGGTACGCGGCCTCCTCCGGCCACAGCGCCACGGCCGCCTCGAGGAGCTCCCGCGCCCCCCGGAAGTTTCCCGCCCGCATCAGGATCTCGGCCTTGCGGTAGAGCGTCTCCGCGTGCACGAGACGCTCGGCGTCGGCCTCGGTGGGCCCGCCGTCGAGCTCCGCGTCGTAGGCCACCCGGCTCTCGGGGTCGGAGAGCACGCGGTGGGCTTCGGCGATTCGCGCGAACACCGCCTCGGCCTCGCTCCGGAGCTCCGGGAGGCCTGCGCGGACCAGGGTGTCCGGGTGGAGCCGGCGGGCCCGCTTCAGGTAGGCGCGCTTGACGTCGGCGGCCCGGGCGTCGCGGTCGACGCCCAGGATCTCGTAGTGATCGAGCTCGGACAGCCGTTCGTGGAGCGCGCGGATCTCCCGGGCCAGCTCCCCCCCATCCGAGGCGGTGCTCCTGGGCGGCCGTGCCGGGTCCGGGGACGGAGGCCCCCCCGCGGCCGGCGGCTCCGCCCGCTCCGTCCCCGGCTCGGGGGCGACCACCACCTCCACCTCGGCGCCGTCGAGCAGCGGTGCGGTCTCCTCGTCGGCGCCGCGGGGCGGCTCCGCGCAGAAGGCGAGGGCCCCGGCGGCCTCGAGCACCACCACGAGGGCCACCCCCGCCGCGCCGCGGGCCCGGGAGAGCACCCCGTCCATCCGTTCGTGGGCCGCGAGCGCGGCGCGGAGCGCCCGCTGCTCGCCCCGGGGATCCAGGCGCGCGCAGATCGCCTCGAAGCGGGGCCCCGGAAGTGCGTACAGGGACCGGTAGGCCAGGAGCTCGCGGAGGCAGCGCTCCACGCCCCAGTGGCCCACCAGACCCTCGAAGCAGGTGGCGACCGGGTCGATGCGGAAGGCCTCGGTTCCCCGCGCCGGTGCGCCATCCCGGTTCACCCGGAAGAGCCCGTCGGGCCACGCGAAGCACTCGACGAGCCGGTGGCGCACCTGCTCCCGCAGGGCCTCGAAGAGCTCCCGGGGCGTCACCAGCCGCAGGGTCAGGAGGGCCGCTCCCTCCTTCTGGGCGCCGCTGCGCACCGCCTCCACCACGCGCGCGTAGGCGGCCCGATCGATTCGACCCGCGTCGAGCAGCTGGATGCCGAGGCTCTCGCTCACGACGTTCGATTCCGCGGCCACCGGGTCGCCCCCACGGAACCAGAACCGCTTCTCGACGTGCTGGCGGCGCAGCTCGAGCGTCCCCTCGAAGCCGTCCCGGTGCAGACCGAGCACGAGCTTCGGGAGCGAGGTCTCGCGGAGCGAGCCGATCCGCTCGGGAGCCGCGCATCCCTGCGGTGCGGGCCACTCCCTTCCCTCCACCGGGACCTCCCCCACCGTCAGCCCTCGAGAAAGGCGCGGATGTCGAAGTGCATGCGCGGCTGGATGAACTCCTCACCGAGCTCTTCGATGAGCTGCAGGCAGGCCGCCGCGCAGGCCGGGTCGAATTGGGACCCGGAGAACTTGTGGAGCTCCCGCACCACGCGCTCGAGGGGAAGGGCGCGTCGATAGGGGCGATCCGTGGTCATGGCGTCGACGGTGTCGGCCACCAGGATCACGCGGGAGGGCAGCGGAATGGCCTCCCCGCGCAGCCGATCCGGATAGCCGCGCTCCGAGCCGTCGAACCACTCGTGGTGGTGGCGCACGCAGGGGACCACGTCCCGAAGGAAGGAGACGGGCTCGAGAATGCGCGCGCCGATCTCCGGGTGGCGCTTCATCTCCTCGTACTCTTCGGGGGTAAGGCGGTCCGGCTTCGTGATCACGGCGTCGCGGACACCGAGCTTGCCGACGTCGTGCAGGACGCCGGCGAGGTAGATCCGCTCGATGATCTGGCTGCGGAGCCCCATTTGGCGGGCGATCATGGCGGCATAGGCACCCACCCGCTCGGAGTGGCCGCGCGTGTAGCGGTCCTTCGCGTCCACGGCCTCGGCGAGCGCCCGGATGGTCTCGTAGTAGGCGGTCTCGAGCTCCCGGGCCTTGTCGCGCAGCTGGCGGGTGCGCTCCTCGACCTTGGCCTCGAGGGTCCGGTTCAGGTCCTGGAGGCGGCGGTTCTGCTCCCGGGTGATGCGGTCGAGGCGGCGCACCTCCTGGCGCAGGTCGTAGTGGTCGAAGGCCTGCCGCAGGATGGCGCGAAGCTCATCGTCGTTCCACGGTTTGGTGATGAGTCGGTAGATCTCACCGCGGTTGATGGCCTCCACCGCCACGTCCATCTCGGTGAAGCCGGTCAGCATCATGCGCACGATGTCCGGGTGGCGCTCGCGCACGGCCGCGAGGAGGTCCACACCCGACATCTCCGGCATGCGCTGGTCGCTCACCACCACCTGGCAGGGTGTCCGCTCGAGGATGCCGAGCGCTTCCGCCCCGCATCCGGCGGTATGCACCTCGACGTCCTCCCTCCGCATCACCCGTCGGAGGGCCTTCAAGATCTGGGCCTCATCGTCGACGAAGAGGACCGCGTGCCGGCCCATGCCGCCTCCCTGCCGCATCTGCGTCCCTGCGCCCGGTTCCTCTTTCAAGCTGCGTACCAAGGGCGGCCGGCGGCGGCGCCGCGAAAGATCGGGGACCTGGGCGGGGCGGCTGCGCGCGGGGTGCCGTGGGCGGCAATCCCGATCGCGGGATCGGAGGCGCACCCGGGCGGCAGGGGGGCGGCGGTCCCCGCGCGGCTTCCGGACCCCGGCACCGGGCAGGGGGCCGGCAGCTCCGCGCGCAGCCGCGCGCCCTCGGGGGGGGGATCGGGGCGCG
>JALSIO010000401.1 GCA_026989995.1 Myxococcales bacterium | reverse complement strand
GGAGCTGGTGAACGACCCCTCGCGGATCGCCAGCAACCGGCGCATGGTCTCGCTCAACGGTGCCCTCGCGGTGGATCTCGCCGGCCAGATCGTGGCCGACACCCTCGACGGGCGGCAGTTCTCCGGGATCGGCGGGCACGAGGACTTCGTCGCCGGGGCGGCCTCGGCCGCCGACGGCCGCGCGCTGGTGTGCCTTCCGTCCACCGCCCGGACGGGCGAGGGCCTCCGGTCCCGGATCCTGGCCCGTCTCCCCGAGGGATGGGTGGTGACGACGCCGCGCCACCAGGTGGACATCGTGGTCACGGAGTACGGCGCGGCGGAACTCTCGGGCCGCACGGTGGAGGAGCGCGCGCGGGCGCTCGCGGCCATCGCACATCCGGCCTTCCGGAAGGGGCTCCTCGACGCCGTCGGGCGGGGGGAGGTGCCCGGGCTTCGGGTGGCCTAGCCGGTGATCACATCCGTTCCCACCACGTCGTCCCGCAGGACGGCGGGGTCGAGCAGCGCCGCCTCCTCGTCGCGCATGTCGGCCTTCAGGTGATCGGTGAGGTGGAGGATCCGGCGGACCACCACGGCCGGGTGGACCCGCGGGCTGCGCAGCGCGGTGAAGACCTCCCGCAGCAGCCGCCGCTGCTCCGCGTGGTCGGCCGTGAGGCGCGCACGCCGCTCGGAGCCCCAGGCGTCCGCGCCGACCAGTGCCGGACCGAGGTTCTCGTCCTCGAAGCAGCGGTGCGCCTCGAGTCGTCGGAGCAGCCGTTCGGCCCCCCGGCGGAGCGCGGGTGCGAGGTCCCCGCCCTCCTCCGCCTCGGCCACCTCGCGGGCAAGGACTTCGAGGGAGCGGATCTGCTCCCGCAGGGCTTCGTGCTGCTTCAGGATCCGATGGCGGAGTTCCTCGCTCTCCATGGGCTCCTCCCCCGGCCCGCGGCCGGTCGCGGTTCCGTCCTCCGGAAGATGCAAATCACTTGCCAGGGAGAAGGCCGGAGGACGCCGAAGGCGGGTCCGGCTGGGGCAGGTCGGGACGGCGTGGGGCGGGTGGTCCCGCTCCCATCACGATGGAGTGTCGGCTTCCCGAAGCCCGAGCTCCTCGATCATGGCCTCGCGCATGCCCCCGTGGAGCACGGTGCAGCGCTCCGTCTCCACCGTCTCGAGCACGGCGCCGGGCTCGCGGGTCTCTTCCACCTGCGCGGGGTCGGCCCGCGAGGCGAGCTCCGCGAAGGAAAGGCAGCCGGGCGCCGGCTCCTCGCCGATCAGGATCACGCTTCGGAGCTCGCCGGGCCGGGAGTCCGCGAGCTCCGGGAGGAGCTCGCGGAGCATGGCCAGGGTGTCGGAGTTCCGGAACCGGCGCGCGCTCACCAGGGCCCGACACCCCACCCGCCCGGGGGCGTACTCGATCTCCGAGAGGCGGTAGGCGGGGTTGACGTTGACCAGGATCAGGCCCAGCCGGGCGGTGGCGAACTGCGCCAGCACCCATTCGAGGTTGTTGGGCGACCAGATGCCGATCCGGTCTCCCCGCCGGAGTCCCAGGCGGTGCAGGCCGGCGGCGAGGTCGTCCACCCGCTGGTCGAAAGAGCGGTAGTCGAGGCGCACGCCCTGATGGCGGACCACCAGGGCCTCGCGGTCCGCGTGGCGGCGGGCGGCCTCCCGCAGCACCTCGCCCACCGTCTGGTAGCGGAGGGGCTCCGGGGCGATGCCGCAGACGTAGCTGCGCGAGGCCGTATCCAGCCTCTCCCGGCCCGCCGCCGCGACCTTCAGGCCGGCAGCAGACTTCGCAGGAACTCCCGGGTCCGCTTCACGCAGCCCTCCTCGGCGGGGAAGAGGCTCGCCGCGAGGTCGGTCACGCCGGCGTCGCGGAGGCGGTCGAGCCCCGCGCGCAGGGCGGCCTCGTCCCCGTAGATTCCGACGTCCCCGGGGTTGGCCGCGCCCTCGCGGTCGAGCATGGCCCGGTAGGAGGGCAGGGTGCCGTAGATCTGGAAGAGGCGATTGGCCACCTCGCGGGCAGCCGCCGGGTCCGCGCAGAGGGCAAGGGGGAGGGCGGCCACCACCCGCGGCTCGGGCCGCCCGGCCTCGCGCGCGGCGCGGCGGATGGTGGGGACGGTGTGCTCCGAGAGGGTCCGGACGCCCGTCATCCAGGTCGCGGTTCCGTCGGCGAGTCGCCCGGCCACCTCCAGCATGCGCGGGCCGAGGGCCGCGACCAGGCAGGGTACCGGGGTCCCTTCCGGGACGGTCAGCGTTGCCCGCACGCGGTAGAGGCGCCCCTCGAACTTCGCGGGTTCCCCGCGCAGGAGGGGCATCAGGACCTCCAGGTACTCCCGCATCTGCCGGGCCGGTGCGGCGTAGGAGAGCCCGAGCATGTCCTCGATCACGATCTTGTGGGACATGCCGATCCCGAGGACGAAGCGCCCTCCCGCCGCCGCCTGGGCCGTGAGCGCCTGCTGGGCCATGGCCACGGGGTGTCGGGGCGGTGCCGGTACCACGCCCGTCGCCAGCTCGATCCGCGAGGTCTCGCGCCCCGCGAGGGTGAGCACCCCGATGGCGTCGAGCCCGAAGATGTTGGGGAGCGAGAAGAAGGAGAAGCCGTCCGCCTCGGCCTCGCGGATCTCCGCGAGGGTGTCCGCCAGGGTCGCCTGCGGGTTTCCGGCTGTGTGGCTCACGATTCCGATGCGCATGGGGCCTCCTCGAGCTGGCGGGCGGCGCCCGCGGCCTCGCTTCATGCTACCAGAGCCTCCGCCCGCCACCGGCGGCCCCGTCCTCGCCGGCCGGCTCCTCCTCCGGCGCGGGGGGCGGGTCCGGTGCGCCGAAGAGGTCGCGGAGACGCACGCGGCGCGGCCGGCCGGGTGTGGCCTGCTCCTGCAGGGCGGCGAGCCGGCCCTCGAAGGGACCGAGAAGCCAGCACCGATCCTCCGGGAGCTCGAGCAGCGG
>JALSIO010000400.1 GCA_026989995.1 Myxococcales bacterium | reverse complement strand
GGTCCTCGATTCCCGCGAGCAGCGCGCGCACCGGGTCCCGCCGTTTCGCGAGGCTCTCCCTGGAGCTTCCGAGCCCGAGCTCGCGCAGCCCGTGGCAGGCGGGGTGGAGGGAGACCCGGCGGGCGAGGCGGCCGCCCGGGCGCCGGGGCGGGGGCAGCCGGTCCAGGAAGGTGGCGAGCTCGACCACCTGTCGGCCGAGCGCGGCGGCCGGGTGGCCCGCGGGCAGGAGCTCCGCCGGCCGGTGGATCAGCATCGCGGCGCAGCTCGAGGAGGGGCAGACCACCGGCGCCGCCCCGGAAAGCGCCACTGCGGCCTCGCCGAGCAGCGAGGCAGCCCGGGGGAGGTCCCCGGCGCTGTAGAGGGGCTGGCCGCAGCACACCGGCCGTTCGTCCACCACCACCTCCACCCCGGCGCGCTCGAGGAGTGCGAGACTCGCCTCGGCCACGGCCGGGCGGAGCTGCTCCACGTAGCAGGGCACGAAGAGGCGGGCCCGCATGGCTTTCCTCGGAGTGGGGCGGCCCGCGCAGGCTATCACAGCGCGGCCCGCCACCGGCCGGTAGACTCGGCCCATGCCCCGGGCCCCGCTGCGCCTGCCCCCGTCCAGGGTCTTCCTGCGGTATCTGCTCTTCCAGATCCCCGGGTGGATCCTGGCCTCCCTCGCAGCCGTCCTCGCGGTGCGCTTCGTCGGGCTCGACCCGCGGCTCGCGGCGCTCTTCGTCCTGCTCTTCGCCGCCAAGGACTTCGCGCTCTATCCCTTCGTGCGCTCCGCGTACGCCCCGGGGCCGCCCGGAGGCGCCGATGCGCTCGTGGGGCGCGAGGGCGTGGTGGACCGCGCCGTGGCGCCCCGCGGCACGGTGCTGCTCGGGCCGGAGCGCTACACCGCG
Organism: Myxococcales bacterium; assembly: GCA_026989995.1. Lineage (GTDB taxonomy): Bacteria > Myxococcota_A > UBA9160 > UBA9160 > JALSIO01 > JALSIO01. Next base: position 2,034 of record JALSIO010000400.1, on the reverse strand, counting down.
GAGCTCGCGCCGGGTGTACCCCCGCTCCCCGCCGGCACCCGCGTGCGGGTGGTCGAGGTCCGGGGCCTCACCCTGCGGGTGGCGCCGGCCCGGCCCGTGCCGGAGGGCGAGCCCGTCGGCCCGGCGGCGGGGCTCGGGTAGACTCCGCCCCCGATCGACAAGGGGGGTGGCATGCCCGATCGCCCGTCTTCGATGGCCCGGAGGGCGTCCCGGCGGATCGCGCTCGCCGCGGGCGCCTGGCTCCTTCTCGCCTTGGGTTGCGGTCGCTCCGTCCCGCCCCTCGACTTCTCCGGGCCGGTGGCGGAGTGGCGCTTCTACGGCGGGGACGAGGGCGGGCTGCACTATTCGCCCCTCACCCAGATCACCCGCGAGAACGTGGAACACCTCGAGGTGGCCTGGGTCTACCACCACGGCGACATCTCCGACGGAAGCGGCGGGGAGAGCCGGACCTCCTTCAACGCCACGCCGCTGGTGGTCGAAGGCAGGCTGATCTTCTGTACCGGCAAGAACCGGGTCATCGCCCTCGACCCGGAGACCGGCGAGGAGCTCTGGGCCTTCGACCCGGGGCAGCGGGTTCGCAAGCTCGAGGGACCCTACCCGAGGGTGTGCCGAGGCGTCGCCTGGCACCGGGACCCCGGCGCGCCCGCCGGAACCCCGTGTGCGGCCCGGGTGCTGACCGGGACCGTCGATTCCGAGCTCATCGCCATCGACGCCGCCACCGGGCGCCCCTGTGCCGATTTCGGCGAGGGCGGCAGGGTGGCGCTTCGGGAGGGCATCGGCGAGGACGTCCCGCCCTGGGAGTACTACGTCACCTCCCCGCCGCTGGTGGTGCGCGACGTGGTGGTGGTGGGGGCGCTGGTGGCCGACAACCTCCGGGTCGACGCCCCCTCCGGCGTGGTACGCGCCTTCGACGTGCGCACCGGGGATCTCCGGTGGGCCTTCGATCCGGTCCCGCCCGGCTACGTACCGCCCGAGCCCGGGGAGCCCGGGGCCTACAGCCGGGGCACGCCGAATGTCTGGTCGATCCTCTCGGCCGACTCCGAGCGGGGGCTCGTCTTCGTGCCTACCGGAGGCGCCTCGCCCGACTACTTCTCCGCCGTGCGGGGGGATCTCGACTACTACGGGAGCTCGGTGGTGGCCCTCGACGCCGAGACGGGCCGCGTGGTCTGGCACTTCCAGACCGTCCACCACGACGTGTGGGACTACGACGTCCCGGCACAGCCCACCCTCTACCTCCAGCCGCTCGACGGCCGGCTGGTTCCGGCGGTGGCACAGGCGACGAAGATGGGCTTCATCTTCCTGCTCGATCGCGTCACCGGGCGCCCCCTCTTCCCGGTGGAGGAGCGCGCCGTCCCGCAGGGCGGCGCTCCGGGCGAGCGCCTCTCGCCCACGCAGCCCTTCCCCACCCATCCTCCGCCCCTGCACCCGCTGCGCCTCGACCCCGAGGACGCCTTCGGCTTCACACCCTTCGACCGCCGGAAGTGCCGGGAGATCATCGCCTCCTACCGCTCCGACGGAATCTTCACGCCCGCGACCCTCGAGGGAAGCATCCAGTACCCGGGCAACGTGGGGGGCGCCAACTGGGGCGGCGTCTCCATCGATCCGGTGCACCATCGGCTCTTCGTGAACCAGAGCCGGATGCCGATGGTGATCCAGCTCATCCCCCGGGAGGAGTACGAGGCCATGGGCGGGCCGCGCCCCACCTATCCCGAGGAGATCGCCCCCATGGAGGGCGCGCCCTACGCGCTCCGTCGCCGCCCGCTCCTCTCGCCCCTCGGCGCGCCCTGCAATCCCCCGCCCTGGGGAACGCTCACCGCGGTGGACCTCGTGAGCGGCGAGGTGTTGTGGGAGTCCACGCTCGGGAGCACACGTGACCAGGCTCCCTTTCCGATGTGGCTGCCCTGGGGCTCTCCCAACCTCGGGGGGTCGCTGGTGACGGCCGGGGGGCTGGTCTTCATCGGCGCCACCACCGACAAGTTCCTGCGCGCCTTCGACGCGGACACGGGCGAGGAGATATGGCGGGCACGGCTCCCC
>JALSIO010000399.1 GCA_026989995.1 Myxococcales bacterium | reverse complement strand
AATGGCGCTCGCTCAGCACCGGGAAACCGGCCATCATGAGGGCGTCGAGGTCCCGGTAGACGGTGCGCCGGGTGCACTCGAGGTCCTCGGCCAGCTCGTCGAGCCCGACGCCCACCCGACTGCGCGCCAGCCGCTGCACGAGCCGCCATTGCCGGGCGAGCTGTTCCCCCCGCATCCCCCGAGCTTAGCGCCCGGCATGGGCCTCCTCGGAGTCGGCGTCCGGGATCAGTCGAGCTTCAGCGTCTGCACCCGTTGACCCCGCACGTCCACGAGGGCGGCCGTGCCGGAGGCGAGTGGGGGAGCGGCGGCCACCAGCGAGCGGCCGAGCTCGACGGCGCGGACGTCGTCGCCGGGGGCGATCACCGCCCGCGGGGCGTGGGTCTTGACCAGCTCCTCCAGGGTGGAGCTGCCCGGCGCGTGGAGGCCCTTGTGGGCCGGGGGGGTCGCGAACAGGAAGATGCGCGGGTAGTCCTTGAACTCGTGCAGGGTCTTGAGCCGGTACTCCGCCTCCCAGCCGGGCTGGACGATCCGGTCACCGGCGCCCTCCACGTGGCTGCGGTCGTCGACGACCTCGCCCCCGAGGCCGGCGAAAAGGACGTGCCCCGGCCCGAAGGCGAAACCTCCGTGGACGCCGCGGAGGTGGGGGAAGACGATCTCCGCGTTGTAGCACTCGGCCAGGTACTCGTGGATCGGGTGGTCGCCCGGCCCGGGAACGAAGAAGGTGGGAAGCTCCCCCTCGCCGAGGACGACCAGGGCCCGCCGGTAGGCGTCGGGCCCCCGACCGGCCGCTCCTCCGAAATCCCCGATCACCGCCAGGGCGTCGGCCCCGGCCTCCCCCGCCTTCTCGACGAAGCGGGCGAGGCGATCCACGTCGCCATCGACGTGGGACACCGCAGCGACGGTACGCGTGTGCTGTCGCATCGCTGGAAACCTCCCTTCGCCCGGCCCCCCGCGTGGTGGGACCGGGCTCGGAAGGAACGCTTGAAACGCATGCGGACTTGTCAAGCGCCCGGGGGGGATCCCGGCGGGGAAGAAGGCCTAGACTAGACGCGCTCCACGTAGGATCCGCTCCGCGTGTCCACCCGGATGGTCTCGCCCTCCTTGATGAACAGCGGGACCTGCACCACGGCCCCGGTCTCGAGGGTCGCCGGCTTGGTGGCTCCGGAGGCGGTGTCGCCCTTCACCCCCGGGTCGGTCCGCGTGACGGTGGCCTCGATGAAGGCGGGCAGCTCCACGTTGATGGGCTTGCCGTTCCAGAACAGGACCTGGACCTCGATGTTCTCCTTCAGGAAGTTCACCGCGTCTCCGAGCACGGAGCGGTCGAGGTGGACCTGGTCGTAGGTGTCCTGGTCCATGAAGACGTACTGGTCGCCGTCCTGGTACAGGTACTGCATCGTCCGCTCCTCGACGTCCGCGAGCTCGACCCGCTCGCCGGCCCGGAAGCGCCGGTCGAGGACCTGGCCCGTGCGGAGGTTCTTGACCTTGGTGCGGACGAAGGCTCCCCCCTTCCCGGGTTTGACGTGCTGGAATTCCCGGATCACGAAGGGCTCACCGTCGAGGACGATCTTGAGCCCGTTCCGGAAGTCCGAGGTGCTCACGGCCATGGTGTCGCCATCCCGCCAGGTTTCGGTGCAGGCGCGCGAGATTAGCGACTCCGGGGCGGGGATGCCCCCGCCGGGGGGCTAGCAGGGTGTGATCTCGAGGCGCGGCCGCCCGTCGGCCGCCGGACCGATTCCGATCCGGTGGCGGGGCCGGAAGCCGAGCTCGCGCTCGGCCCGGGAGGTGTCGAGCGTGAAGCCGAAGCGCAGGTGTCGGTCGGGGCGCAGGGCGCCCGCGGCGTCGGCCCGAAGCCCCTCCGCCGCCCCCGCGAGCAGCCGCAGGAGCGGACCGGGGAGCGGCCACTCGGCCCGGCCCACCCATCGGCAGAGGGTCGACAGCGGCACCGTCTCGACCCCCGCGACGTGGAAGATGCCCCTCTTGCCGGCGTCCACGGCCCGGCGGATGGCCAGGGCGAGGTCCTTGTCGGCGAGCAGCGCGCACATGGGATCGAAGCCGAGCGGTCTCGGCCGCACGGCCCGGGGGCCCGAGACGAGCGGAGACAGGAAGGCGTAGCCCCCGGGCGCGACCACCGTCGGCACCCGCAGGAGGGTCACCGTCAGCCGGTCGTGGTGCACCTCCCCCTGGAAGATCAGGTCCGAGTCCACCAGGGCCCGGAGCTCCATCGGAAGGTCGGGATCGAAGTCGAGCTCGCTTTCCTCCGTGAGCCGGTTGGCGTTGCCGGGTTCGAGCCGGTAGACGAAGGCGCTGCCCACCGCCACGAGGTGGCGGATCTCGGGGACCTCGAGGCATCCCTGCACCACGAGCCGGGCCTCGGCGGTCCGGCGCGGCAGGCCGGCGGGCTCGGCGACCTCCCGTTCGGCGCCGGGGTGGTGGGCCGGGAGGTAGACGACCGTGTCGGTACCGAACCCCCGGATTCGCTCTCCGTGGAAGAGGTCCCGGGCGGAGCGGTGCCGGGCGAGGTCGGCCTGCGCGTAGCCGAAGCGCTCGGGGGCGTCCGCGAGGAAGGCGTCGAAGGCGCGCGGGGCGGGACCGGTGCCCAACGCGAGGAGCGTTTCGACGGCCGGATCGTGGTAGAGCGCCTTGACCACCCGCCGGCCGAGGGGCTGATCGGCGTGGGTGACCGCGACCCGGCTCATCCCCGCCCCCGATCGAGGAGCTGCTGGACCCGGCGCCGGACCTGCCGGGACAGGTAGCGGACCAGCCGGGGATCGTTCGCGCCCTCCGGACCGAACCGGCGGTGGAACTCCATCGGCTCGCCGTACACGATCCGGTAGCGCACGGGCAGGGGCATCAGGCCCAGGGGGCCGAGCCAGGGGAAGGTGGGCGTGATCGGCAGGGCGGGCAGCCCCAGGGCCCGGG
>JALSIO010000398.1 GCA_026989995.1 Myxococcales bacterium | reverse complement strand
GGCGAGCGCGATGCGCTCTTCGAGCGCTTTGGCGTGCCCTCGGTTCCCCGGCTGGGCTTCTTCGAACCCCAGCACCTCGACCGGCTGCGGGCCGGGGTGCTCGAGCTCGATCGACGGGGCTCGGAGGGCGTGGTCCTGAAGGCGCCGGAGGGGAACCGCCGGCTCAAGTACGTGACGCCGAGCGCCAACCTGCAGGACATCGTGGAGGACGCCTCGCTCTTGGCCGAGCTGCCCGGTGAGTTCTTGAGCAGCCGCCTGGTCCGCCTGGTGATCGGCCTCGACGAGCTCGGCCTCCACGAACGCGCGAGCCGTGTGGCGGCGGAGCTCGGGCAGGCGCTCGTCTCCGAGTTCGACGAGACCCTGCACCGGTTTCGGAGCGAGGGTGCCCTCGTGCGGACCTTCGAGGTCCGCCTTCGGGAGGAGCGGCGAATCGGTGCGCTCGTCCGCCACATCAATCGGATCTCCCGCCGCGTGCGGGTGTCGGAGGTGGAGCGGCGTTTCGACGGCCACCACCACCGGGTCACGCTCCGGAAGGTCTTCCAGGTCACCACGAGCTGGCTACACGCGATCTACCGCGGCCGGTCGGTCTACGACTGAGGTGATCCGCCCGGGCCTTCTGCTCCCTGGCGGACCTCCGCCCGGGCGAGCTGCTCGAGCACGGCGCGGAGTCGGTCCGGGTGGATCAGGCGGATGCCGAGTCGCTCCGCCCAGCGGACCATGCCCCCGTCGCTCGAGACGAGCGCCCCGTCGATCTCACGGGCGAGGAGGATCAAGTCCACGTCCTCACGGGAGTCGAGCAGCCCGGAGCGCACCGCCTCCCGGTAGCGGGCGCGCAGGCGGTGGATGGTGCGATCGACATTCTCCGCGGTGCCTTCGCGCACGGCCCGTTCGGCGACCCGGAGACCGCGGTCGATGCGGGTGCGGATGTCGTCGATGAGCTCGTAGAGCAGGAAGCCGGGTACCCGCACCTCGTAGCGGTTCGGGGCCTTGAGCTGCACCACGAGCTCGAGCTCGGGGGGGACCGCGGCGCGGCCCACGAAGTGGAGCAGTTCCTCGTAGACCGAGGGGGGCATGAAGCAGTGGCAGCGGTCCCCGGCCTCCCGGGCGAGTGCCACGAAGGCCGCGAGCGCCGCGGCCGGGGAACGGCCCCAGGCGCGGGCGGAGTCGGGATTGGTGAAGACGCTGGTGTCGAGCACCAGGCGGACGGGGTCGGCCACCTCCTCCATGGCGGGAGCATAGGCGGGGGCAGCCCCGTCCACAGGCCCGGGGCCGGCACCGCGGCAGCGCAGCTTGTGGCCGCCCGCCGACCGGGGCAGGCTCGGCGGCGCCGTGGAGACCGTGCGCACCGAGGTGCGCTTCGAGAGTGCCGGCGAGACCTGCGCCGCCTGGCTGTTCCGGCCGGTGGGCCGCGCGCGGCCGCCGGTCGTGGTCCTGGGCCACGGATTCGCGGCGACCCGGGCGATGGGGCTCGAAGCACCGGGGCGGGCGTTCGCGCCGCCGGGCGGGTTCGCCGTGCTGCCGAGCCCGAGCTCCTACGAGGGCGATCCGGCGATCGCCTCCGGGGCGGGCTCGTGGCGGAATGCCGTCGCGGCCCGCTCGATCCTCGAGGTCGCCCGCTACCGTCCCGCCGCGCTCGCGGCGCGGATCCGCTGTCCGCTCCTGCTGCTCGCGGCGCGGGACGACGACCTGATCCCGCTGCGCGCCGTGGAGGAGGTGGCACGACGGTGGTGGCGCGCCCGCCTTCAGGGGCGATGCTTCGAGAACACGCGGACGCCGGCGTCGCCGAAGGCCAGCACGGAGTAGGCCTCGTGGCGCCGGGGGTCGGGGTGCTCCATCCCGGGCGAGCCGAGGGGCATCTTCGGTACCGCGAGGCCCCGGATCGCCGGGCGCTCGCGGAGCAGGCGTCGGATGTCCGAAGCGGGTACGTGCCCCTCGACGACGTAGCCCTCGACCAGCCCGGTATGGCAGGACTCGAGGTTCCGGGGCACCCGGTACGCCGCCTTCACCGCCGAGAGGTCGGAGAGGTCGTGGACGGCGACCCGGAACCCGGCTTCGCGCAGGTGATCGACCCACTTCCCGCAGCACCCGCAGGTGGGGGTCCGGTACACCTCGATCTCCACGGGTGTCGGCTCCGCCGCCGGCACCGCGGCGGAGGTGAGCGCGACGCCGAGGCCGGCGAGCAGGGCCCGGAGCGTTTGCGAGCGGCGCATGGGGAACCTCCCTGGAATCCGTGTCTCGCGCGGGGTCCGGGGCGGGCCCGCGAGTCGGCCCGTCGGGTCGCGATGACGGCCCGGGCACCGCGCGCGGCCTTCGGCGGGTGCCCGCTCTCCCGGTGGCGCACCCGAGGGTATCGCCAGGAGGCCACCGCGCCGAATCCCCGCGGGCCGTCCCGGACCGGGGCGGAGTCGTTCGAGGAACCCGCGGGGCACAGGCCACTGCCCCCACCCGGATCCGCCGGAGTCCGGCGCGAGGCGACTCGGGGGCACCGCCGACGGCGGGCGCCGGCAGGGCGGGCCGGGGCGGGGGCTGCTTCTCCGGCGCGAAGCTCGCTCCCTCCGGGTAGATCGGCACTCCCTCGTGCGGATCGAGCCCCCGAGCGAGCTCCGCCACCGCGCCGACCTCGGCGTCGCGGTTGCGTCCGCTGCGGTCCACGACGCGGTTCGGCAGGCGCTGTCCCACGATGTCGGCGCTGGGGTCCCAGAGAAGCTCCCGCTTCATGACGTGGCGGAAATCGATCGCGCGGCGGTCGGTGAGGAGCACCGTGGTCAGGATCGTGTCGGCCGTGCTCGCGTGCCGCTTGAAGAGGAGCAGCGGTCCCGTGAGCTCCGCCGGCTCCTCGACGACACGGATGCACAGATCGAAAAGGCGTCGGCCTCCCCGCAGCAGGTTTCTCGCCCACCGGCGCTTGAGCGCCACGTCGGCCC
>JALSIO010000397.1 GCA_026989995.1 Myxococcales bacterium | reverse complement strand
GGCTCGGGAGACATCCGTTCCCTGGACACGCGCGGCCACGCGGTCATGGTGTCCTCGGACGAGCAGGCGACCATCGTATGGGTCCTCGACTCCTGATCCGGTCCGCAGTCCCGTGCCCGCGCTCGGCGCGCTTCCGGCTCGGGGATCGACCCCGGTTCCGGGACGGATCGCCCGCCCCGGCCCGAGCCGTCTCGCAGCGCCGATCGCGCCCGCGGCACCGGGGGGGATGGCCGACGCGGTGGCGGCCCGGCCTTCGCGCCGGCGGCGCCTGCGCTCCGGCCCTGCTCGGGGCCGTGGCCCTCACCGCAGCGCTCCTCGGCCTCGCGCCGCCTGCGGGCGCCGCGGAAGCGGTCGAGCTCCGGGTGGTGGCTGTCCTCCTCTCCGACGAGCCGGGCTCCATCGACCCCGCCGCCCGCCAGCTCCACGAAGCCCTCAAGCGCCAGCGCATGGAGTTCCGGAGCGCCCGGGTCGTCACCTCGAAGACGCTGCGGCTCGCAGTGGGGGCGACCGGCCACGTGCCGCTCCCCGGCGGCCGCAGCCTTCGGGTCCAGCCCCTCGACGCCGGCGAGGGCGGCGTGCTCCTCGCTGTTCGCGTGGAGGGCTCCGTCGACCTCGACGCCCGCGTTCCCCCGGGCCGGCCCCTCGTCGTCCGCGCAGGCCGTGTGGAGGGCGCCGAGCTCGTCGTCAGCGTCGAACCCACGCGCTGAGCGCCGCGGCGTCGGCCCGGTCGATCCCGGAAGCGGGGGCCACGGCCCGAGCGACGCAGACGGCTACGACCCCGCGCGCCGGAGGGCCCGACCGGGGCGGGCGGCGGTGGGCTCGCCGTTGCGCACCACGGCGGTGCCATTGACGAAGACGAAGGGAATGCCCCGGGGCGGTGCGAAGGGGTCGGCCACGGTCGCCGTGTCTTCCACCTCGGCCGGGTCGAAGAGCACGAGGTCCGCGAAGGCGCCCTCACGCACGAAGCCCCGGTCCCGGAGTCCGAAGGTCGCGGCCGGAAGCCCCGTCATCTTGTGCACCGCCTCCTCGAGGGCCAAAAGTCCCGCCTCGCGTGCATACCGCCCCAGCACCCGGGGAAAGGTTCCGGAAAGCCGTGGATGCGGTCGGGCCTCGAGGGTCGGGACTCCGTCCGAGCCGATCATCGTCGTCTCGTGTACGAGGACCCGCCGCACGTCCTCCTCGTCCATCATTTCGAGGATGACCCAGGTCGCCGGTGCCCGGCGGAGAACTTCCCGCGCTGCCTCGTGAAGGGGCAGGTCGAGGTCCTCGGCCACCGAGGCCAGCGTCCGCCCTTCGAGCTCCCGGGCACCCGGCACCGCCGCGAGGATCACGTCCTGCCCGCCGATCCCCGCGAGTCCGGCGTGCTCCGCGCCCTCGCCCACCGCCCCGAGCACCGCCGCCAGGACCGTGCTCGCCGAGGTGTAGGGGTACTGGTCTGCGGCCGCCGCCAGGCCCCGCCCCCGCGCCTCTTCGAGGAGCGCCAGCGAGTGCGCGGTGAGTCCCCAGGCCGGGCGCCCCGCAGCCTTGTGGTGCGAGATCTGCACGCGGACGCCGGTGGCCTCCGCCACGGCCAGCGTCTCCCGCACCGAATCGAGCAGCCCGGTCCCCTCGTCGCGCATGTGCGTCGTGTAGATCCCCCCTGCCCGGGCCACGTCGTGGGCCAGCTCCGTGAGCTCCTCGGCACCGGCGTGCCGCCCGGGCTCGTAGATGAGGCCCGTCGAGAGTCCGAGCACGCCCGCTTCGAGCCCCTCTGCCAGGAGCGCGCGCATGCGCGACCGCTCCGCGGCGCTCGCCGGTCCCCGCGGCTCCGCGAGCGCGGCCGAACGCAGCGTTCCGTGCCCGGCGAGGACGCCGACGTTCAGCGCCGGCGGAGATTCCTCCAGGCGTGCCAGGTAGCCGGCGTGGTCCTCGAAAGGCGGCAGCTCGCCCGAGGGGTGCACGGCCCGGAAGAAGGCCCGCGCCTGGGGACCGGGGGCCGGCCCCATTCCGCAGTTCCCCACGATCTCGGTGGTCACCCCCTGGCGCACCTTGAACTCCATCTGCGGGTGCAGCAGGACGGCCGCGTCGTCGTGGCTGTGCACGTCGATGAACCCCGGCGCGACCGCGAGCCCCCGCGCGTCGAGCTCGGGCCCCGAGCCGGGAGGCAGCTTCCCCACCGCCGCGATCCGATCGCCACGGATCGCCACATCCGCCTCCCGCCCCGGTGCCCCGCTCCCGTCGAGCACGAGGCCTCCGCGGATCACGAGGTCGTGGGCCGCTCGCATGGAAGCTCCCCCTCGCTGCTTGTCGGGGTGCGGCCGGACCGGGCTCCTGCCCGGCGGCAGCCGGCCTTCGCGCCGACCCCGGGGCGCCGCGTCCGCTCACAGCGCGAATTCCGCCTCGCTCCCCGCCCGACCCCGGCGGACCTCGAGCCTTGCATCGACGCGTTCGCGGAGCTCGGGAACGTGGGAGACGAGTCCGACGAGGCGCCCGGCGCGCTGGAGGTCGGTGAGCGCACGCAGGGCGAGGTCGAGCGCCTCCGGGTCGAGGCCGCCGAACCCCTCGTCGATGAACAGCGTCTCGAGATGGATGCCCCCGGTGTAGGCCTGGGTCACGTCCGCGAGGCCGAGGGCGAGGGCGAGGGAGGCGAGGAAGCCCTCGCCACCCGAGAGGGTGCCGACGGGCCGGGGCTCCCCGGTCCAGGCGTCGTCGACGAGGAGGTCGAGGCCGCCGGAGCGCCGGCGGTCGTCGAGCTCGAGCTGCCTTCGGAGCGCGTAGCGCCCGGCGCTCATGAGGCGGAGGCGCTCGGAGGCGGCGAGCAGGACGTCGTCGAGGAGGCTTGCGAGGACGAAGCGCTCGAAGGTGACGTTTCTCGGGTTGCGTCCGGCGGCGAGCTCCGCGAGGCGCCCGAGGGTCGCGTGCTCCGGCTCGAGCCGACGACGCTC
>JALSIO010000396.1 GCA_026989995.1 Myxococcales bacterium | reverse complement strand
CTCGATGACGCCGAAGACGATGCCGCAGCGGTGCGCGCCGAGCGGCCGACCCGAAACCGGACGGGCGCGGCCCTCCTCGTCGAGGTCGTACTCCGTGAAGGTGCCGGGGGGCAGGCTCCATCCCCGGGCGTCGGCGTCCTCCGGCCGGTGCGCACGTTCCCCCCGCGTGAGCAGGCCGATCAGCTCCGTCGGCTCCGGGAGGCCGAGCCGCCGGGCCTGCGCCCGCCGCCGCTCGAGCTCGGTGGCCGGGCGAAGCGGATCCCGATGCGGGCGCCGCCAGCGTATCGTCGCCCGTCCGCCGGTCGGGTCGGTGACCACCAGCTCGAGGGCACGGGAGGGCGCGCGGGGGTGCTTCGGATTCCGGCGGAGCAGGCGGATCACGATCTTCTCGATCCCGAGATCGCGGATGGAGGGCGCCAGCCGGCGCGCTGCCGCCTCCACCTCGCCGCCTTCCACGACCACCTCGCCGCGTGCGAAGAGGCTGATTCGGTTCCAGTGGAGCCGGCGTCCGGGGTCGCGGAGCCGCCGGGCCCGCCGGAGGGCGCGGGCCGCGCGCAGGAGCGCGTGCTCGAAGAGGGCCGCCGTCAGGTCCGTGCGGGCCCGTGCAGCGTCCCCGCACGCCGGCACCTCCGCCAGCACGAAGAGCCGCTCGTCCTCCGGGAGCTCGCGACTGTGACCCCAGAAGACGACCGCGTCCTCCGTTCCCGGAAGGCGCTCGAGCTCGAAGGCCTCGAGCCGCGCGAGCTCCACCCGCCGCGCGACCTCCGGGTGGAGTCCGTGGAGGGCGAGGGGAGCGGGCGCGCCCGGGCCCTGCCAGACGAAGGCGCGGTAGAGCGGTACGGCGCCCGGCGCCACCGCCCCGAGCGCCAGGCGGGTGCCGCGGGGAAGGTGCGCGCCTGCGAGGCGCGGCGCGAGCCGCCCGGCGACGCGCCGGAGCGCGGCCTCGCCGGGATCCGGAACGAGGAGCTCGAGCGCCAGCGGTCGGGGCCGCGGGGATGCCGCGGCCTCCTCGGCGAGCTGAAGCAGCGCGGCCACCGCGTCCTCCGGGTCCTTGGGCGCGGAGGCGGCCAGGACGCGGCGGCCGTCGGCGAGGTCGAGGCGGTGGACCTCCGCCACCGGCGTCGCATGCCGGCCCTCCCCCGCGACACCGGAGGGTCCGTAGAGGCGCCGGACCTCGGCTGCGAGCGCGGCGAAGCGGCGGGCCGGGTCGTGGGCGGTGTGCCCCCGGCGGACCCGGGCGAAGAGGTCGGCGGGGGCTTCGGCGAGCACCTCGAGCACCGCGGTCGGGGGGAGGGTCCCCGGAACCGGGCCGGCCGCCTCCCACGCCGCGAGCTCGCGCTCGGCTGCCGCCGCGCGCGGGTCGGCCAGGAAGAGGGCGTCCCGCAGCTCGCAGACCGCGTCGGCCAGCTCGTGGGGGAGGCGGCCCCGCAGCGCCTCCAGCCGCCGAAGCACGACCTCGAAATCGGGGTCCGCGGCGAGGTGCCGGGCGAGCTCCGGCCCCGTCAGGGCCGCCTCGAGCAGGCCGAGCACCGCCCGCGCGAGGCGGAAGCGGGCGTCGGCGCTGCGCCGGGTGGACAGCAGTCGAAGCGCGGCCCGTTCGAGCGCGTCGCCGGGCTCGAGGCGCGAAACCCCGTAGTGGGCCACGGCCCGCGCCACCCGGTCCAGGAAGTCCGCGGGCAGGCCGCCTCCGGCCGAGCGCAGCCGCCGCACGAAGGTCTCGAAGAGGGTCCGGTTGGACCGCGCGGCGCCACTGCCATCGGTGGAGGGGGTGGGGTCGAAGAGCTCCTCGACATCGGCGAGGACGGTGAGCTCGTGGCGGAGCCCCGCGAGCGGGCCGGCGGGAAGCCGTGCCGGGTCCACCCGGCCGAGCGCACCGGTGAGCGCCGCGAGGCGTTCGGGGCTCGCGTCGTAGCCGAGCAGCGCACTTCGCACTTCGTCGCGGAGGGCGGCCACCGCCCGGTCCACGTCGGCGGGCGGGCCGGGGACACTGCGCTGCTCGCCGGAGCGGAGGGCGAGCCAGGGCGCGAGCGGGTCGGGTACCCGGGGAAGACGGGGCGGGGGCGGGCCGCCCGGGCCCCGCGCCGAGGTCCCCTCGGCAACGAGGGTGAGCAGCAGCGCGTCCGCGGCCACCTGCTGGCCCTCGGCCACCCGCAGCCGCTGCACCCGCCCGGCGAAGGGCGCCCGGACCGCGGTCTCCATCTTCATGGCCTCGATGACCGCGAGCACCTCGCCCGCGGCGACCCGCTGCCCCTCCCCGACGGGCAGCGCCACAACGAGCCCCGGGGTGCCCGCGCGCACCTCGCCGGCGGCACCGCGTCCGAAGCGGTGGAGCCTTCCGTCGATCTCGATCCGGATCTCCGCGGGCCCGACGTCGTGCAGGAGCGGGATCTCGGTATCGCCGAGGCGGAGGCGGGCCCGGCCCGGTCCCTCCTCGTGCAGGGTCGCGAGCACTGCGTCCGCGCCGAGCTCGACCCGGTAGCGCCAGCCCGAGGTGGCGAGCACGCGCAGCGAGAGTGCCTGCCCGGCGCAGTCGAGCTCGACCGCGAGCCCGCTCGAGGGGGGGACCCGGTCCGCGACGAGGTGTGCCGGATCGGCGAGCAGGTTGCGGCGCATCCGGTCGCGGTTTTCGCGGTAGGCGAGGATGGCCGCCGCGAGCAGGGCCTCGCCCGTTCGCGGCGGGGGGGCGGGGGGGAGCGCGTCCGCGAAGGCGGTGTCCACGCCGCCGCGGCGGAACTCCGGGTGGGCGAGGACGCCGAGCAGGAAGCCCCGGTTGGTGGACCCTCCGCCGATCACCACCTCGAGCTCGCGCAGCGCGGCTGCGAGTCGCGCCCGGGCCTCCTCCCGATCCCGCCCGGTCGCGATCACCTTGGCGAGAAGCGGGTCGAAGGCGGCGGAGACCTCGCCCCCGGGCCGCAGGTCCGCCTCCACGC
>JALSIO010000395.1 GCA_026989995.1 Myxococcales bacterium | reverse complement strand
GCGCCCCCTTCGCGCGGCTCGAGGGACGGATCGCCCTCGGCGGGCTGCTCCGGCGGTTCGGCCGGATCGGGCTCGCCGAGGAGAAGGTGCGCCACCGGCCGAACTTCTTCCTGCGCGGCCTCGAGGCGCTGCCCCTTGCGGTGGAGGAGGGCCCGTCGGGCCGCTGACCGCGCGGGGAGGCGGCCCGCCACCGCGCACCCCCCCGGCCGGCGCGCGCCGACGCGCCGGCTCAGGCCAGGTGGGCGAAGGCCCGGGCCACGGCCTCCTCGGCCGTGGTGGCCGCCTCGAGCTCGGCGGCGAGGGATCCGAGCTCGACCCGGCCCAGAACCACGACCGGCCGCCCGAGCTTGCGCGCGAGGGCGATCTCCGAGAGCGTCCCCCAGCCGCCCCCGATCGCGATGAGCACGTCGCTGGCGCAGGCGTTGATGTAGTTGCGCCCCTCGCCGAGACCGGTGAAGAGCGCCACCTCCACGTAGGGGTTGGGGGGCGATTCCGCCTCGCTCCGGCCCGGGAGCACGCCGACCACCAGCCCCCCGGCCTCCCGGGCTCCCCGCGCGGCGGCCTCCATCACGCCCCCGCGGCCTCCGCACAGGAGCGCGGCTCCGCGGGCCGCGATGCCGCGGCCCACCTGCCGCGCGAGCTCCGCGGTGGCCGCGTCGCACGTGGAGGCGCCCATGACGCCGATCACGGGGCGCCGGCCGGTCACGGCGCGATTCCGCGCGGCGCGGCGCCGGCACGCTCCGGCCCCCGCAGCCCGGCGCGCACCGCCACGGGCGTCCTCACCGCACCTCCGGCCGCTGCTCGCGGGACCCGCGCCCCGAGGAGCCGGCCTCCGCACCCGTTTCGCCCTGTCCGGAGCCCCCCGCGGAACCCTCCCCCAGAGGTCGCTCGCCCGGGCCCTCCCCGGGGAGCCCACTCGCAACGCCGCTCCCGGTCGCGCCGCGAATCTCGCCGGTCATGGGGACGAAGCGCACCGGGATCACCGTCCGGCGCTCGGAACCCGATGGTGTGCGGGTCACCACCACGAGCTGCTGGCCGTCGGCGGCACCCACCGGCGCCACGAGCCGGCCGCCGGGAGCGAGCTGCTCGAGGAGGGGCTCGGGGATCCGGGGCGCGGCCGCCGTGACCAGCACGGCGTCGAAGGGCGCCTCGGCGGGCCAGCCGCGGTAGCCGTCCCCCACCCGAACGCGCACCGTGTCGTAGCCGAGCCGGCGCAGGGTCTCCCGGGCCCGGAGGGCGAGGGGCTCCACGATCTCGATGGTGTAGACCCGCACGCCCATCTCCGCGAGCACCGCGGCCTGGTAGCCCGAGCCGGTTCCGACCTCGAGCACCTTCTCGCCGGGCTCCACCTCGGCGAGCTCGGTCATGAGCGCCACGATGTAGGGTTGGCTCACCGTCTGCCCCTCGCCGATGGGCACAGGGCTGTCGGCGTAGGCCCGGTCGCGGTGGCCCGGCGGCACGAAGAGGTGCCGGGGCACCGCGCGCATCGCGCGGAGCACCCGGGGATCCCGGATGCCGCGGGCCTCGATGGTCTCCCGGACCATCCGCTCCCGGGCCGCGGCGAAGGGATCCCGGGAACCCGCCGCCACCGCGCCGGCCGCGAGCACCGCCGCGAGACCGAGAACAGCTCGGGCCCCTAGCCACGCCGGGCTGGGGGGGCGGCGCCGCAGGCCGGGGCGCCGGGTGGAGTCCACCTTCACCGCTAGTAGCCCCGCTGCCGGTCCACGAGGTTGCGGAGCGGCTCGCCGCGTTCGAGCCGTCGCACGTTCTCCGCAAAGATCCCGAGGACCGCCGGCAGGTAGTCCCGGGAGAAGCCGGCGAGGTGGGGTGTGATGACCAGGTTGGGCACGTCCCAGAGCGGGCTCGAGGCCGGAAGCGGCTCCTCCTCGAAGACGTCGAGGGCCGCACCCCGCAGGCGGCCCTCCCGGAGCATGGCCGCGAGAGCCGTCTCGTCCAGGATGCCGCCGCGCGCCATGTTCACGAGCACGGCCTCGGGGCGGAGGTGCGCGAGGGCCTCGGCGCCCAGCCGGCCGCGGGTCTCCTTCGTGAGGGGAAGCACGACCACCACGTAGTCCGACTCGGCGAGCACCGCCTCGGTCTCCTCCGGGCCCACCACCCGGTCTGCGTGCGGCGAGGGCCGCGGGTCGCGTCGGGTGCCGAGGACGCGCATCCCGAAGGCCCGCGCCCGTTCCCCCACCGCCTCCCCGATGGCGCCGAGCCCGAGCACTCCGCAGGTCGCGCCGCGGAGCAGCGAGGGGGCGAGCATCCGCCACTCCCTTCGCCGCTGCTGATCGAGGAGCTCGGGCATGCGCCGGGCGAAGTGGAGCATCATGCCGAGGGCGTACTCGCCCATCTGGGCCGCGTGGACGCCCCGGGCGTTGGCGATCTGAACCCCCTCCGGGAGGTCCGGAGCCGGCAGCACCGCGTCGACCCCCGCGCCCACGGTCTGGATCAGCCGCAGCCTCGTGGCCCTCGCCCAGTGGCCCCGGGGTGGCCGGAAAGCGAAGAGCACCTCCACCTCCGGGAGCCTTCGGGCGAAATCGGTTTCGTCCGCGAAGCCGCGCACCTCCACCCCGGGCAGGAGCTCCTGGAGCGGCCCGCGCAGTGCCTCCGGCGGAATCCCCGCCACGTGCACCGCCCGGATCCGGTCGCCGCCTGCTGCCGGAGCCGCCACGGCTACCGCATCCGCGAGATCACTCCGAGCAGGAGCGACAGGACCACCGAGATCACGAGGCTGGTGGTGAGCGGGAAGTAGAAGCGGAAGCCGGGGCGCTCGATCCGGATGTCCCCCGGAAGTCGCCCCAGGAGCGGCACCGAGGGGACGAGCCACAGGAGCGCGCCCACGAGCACGAGCAGCACACCGAGAACGACCAGCGTCCGGCCGATTCCTTCCATGTCCATTCAACCGAGGCTAGCAGGGGGGGTCCGGGGCC
>JALSIO010000394.1 GCA_026989995.1 Myxococcales bacterium | reverse complement strand
GGTGCGAAGGAGTCGGCGGGGCAGTCGTCGGAGACGCCGTCGCAGAGCTCCGCCACGTCGCAGGCCCCCGCCGCGGGGCGGCAGAGGGCGGTGCTCTTGAGGTCGGCCGGGCAGGCGGGTCCGGCGCCGTCACAGCTCTCGGGGAGGTCGCAGACGCCGGCCGCCGGTCGGCAGACGGTGCCGGGGGGCGCGAAGGAGTCGGCCGGGCAGCCCGGGTCCGCGCCGGTGCAGGTCTCGGCGAGGTCGCAGCTGCCCGCCGATGCGCGGCACACCGAACCGGCGGGGAGGAAGCCGTCGGCGGGGCAGATCCCGGCGTCGCAGGTCTCGGGAGCGTCGCAGGGGCCGGCCGGGGGTCGGCAGACGGTGCCGGGTGGGGCGAGCTCGCAGGCGGAGCTGCAGCAATCGCCGTCGACGGTGTTGCCGTCGTCGCAGGCCTCGGTGCTCGCGACGAGGCCGTCCCCGCAGACCGCCACCTCGAGGGTCACCACACAGTTCGCTTGGAGGCCGCCGACGTCGGTGGCGGTGAAGTTGACCACGTGCAGGCCGCCGTCGGCCGTGCCCGGCGTCCAGTCGAAGGCGGTGCTCGCCGGGTTTCCGGCGATCGGCAGGCCGGGCGTGAGGGTCGCGCCGCCGGGCACCCCGGCCGAGTTCAGGATCACGCTTCCGCCGTCCGGGTCCTCGGCGGTCACGTCGAAGTGGATGGCGGTTCCGGCGTCGGCGGTGACGGTGGTTCCGCACACCGGGCTCGTGAACACCGGTGGAGAGCCGGTGTTGGGCACGAGCTCGATCAGGAAGTCCACACCGATCTGGCTGCGCAGCGCGCTCGTGGCCGCGTCCCGGTCCTCGATCACCACCTGGGTGGCGAAGAGCTCGCCGACTGTTCGCCCCGCGGTGTTCCAGGTGACGATTCCGGTGGTGCCGTCCACGGCGAGGCCGGGGGGATGGGGGATGCCACCGTCCTCCGCCGGCGTCGAGAGCCGGAAGGCGAGCGCGGTGCCCGGATCCGGGTCGGCGCCGGGTACGAGGAAGGAACAGACCGCGTTCACGGGGCAGGAGACGATCGGCGGCAGGCTGCTCGTGGGCGAGTTCGCGCCGGCCGCGAGATCCACGGCCGCCCGCACCCGGTAGTCGCCGTTCGGGTGGTTCTCGAGGGCTCCGATGCGGCAGCAGCTCCCGAAGGAGGCGATCCAGGGCGCGCCGCCGTCGTTGGGAGTCGGATAGGTGTGCAGCACCTGGTCTCCGCCCACCCCCGGATCCTGGGCGACTCCCAGCACCCAGTTCTCGGCCGCGTCGAAGGCGATGACCCGGTAGGCGAGGGGGGCGCCGATCACCGGACTTCCGTCGCCCGGGTCGATGCTGGCGCCGCCCCCGGTGCCCACCGTCTCGAGGAAGACATCTCCCACCACCGGAAAACCGTCGGGACCGCTCCCGCTGTAGGCGTCGCGGCGGAAGGCGTTGACGAGGGTGAAGCCGACCGCGTTGGGTGCCACGTCGGGACGGGCCGTCCAGGAAAGCTGTCCGAAGCGGAAGTGGCTGGCGCTCGCCGGCGCTGCGCCGAGGGCGAGCGTCGCCAGCAACACGAGCGGTACGGATCGACGTCGAAGCACGGAGCCCTCCCCGCCGGCGGGGCCGGGCGCGCCGGGCCGCGCGCCGGCCGGGAGGGGCTTTTCCGGAGGTGTGGGTGCGGCGCGACGCCGCGGTCCGCCCGTCGCACGACCCCGGAGGGCCGGCCCGCCCCTCCCGCCCCGGGCCGGGATCGCTCCGAGGTGTGCCGGCCGGTCGTGCTCCCGGCCGGTGGACCTCGTGGCCCACGGTTCGGACAAGCAAATCGGATGCCGGACGGAGGGGCCGCCAACCTCCCGGATCCGCACCGCTTCGGGGCGGCCCCTGCGCGCAGGGATATGGACCGGGCTGCCCAAAAGCTGCAACCCGTCGGTGTCGGCGGGGGCGGCTCCGGGTCGGCCGACCCGAAATGGACCAGGCTCCCCGGCCGCTCCGGCGCCCGGCCCGGACCGTCGCCTATCCTCCGGCGGTCGCGACCGTCGGGCGGCCGCGCCCCCGGTCCCATCCCCCGATCCCGATGCCCGACGGGTGCCGGTCGCCCCGCGGGCCGGCGTCGCGCCGGCACGGGCGGGAAAGAGGCGGAGGTGATCCCGGCATGACCGGCCCGGAGCAGGCCGCGGAGCGGCTCGCGGGGGAGGGCAGGCGGCTGGCCCGGAACAGTCTCGTGCTCGCCGCCGGACAGGCCGTGAGCCTCCTGCTCGGCTTCGGCAGCACGGTGCTCGCCGCGGACGCGCTCGGCGAGGCGGTCTACGGCGTTCTCGAGGGCAGCCAGCGTTTCGTCGCCTTCTTCCTCGTGGTCGTGCACTTCGGCCTGCACCCGGTGCTCGTGCGCGCCATCGCCATGGGGCAGGGCCGCCCCGAGGCATTGGTGGGCACGGTGCTCGTGCTCCGGCTGGGCCTCGGAGGCGGCTTCCTGCTGCTCGTGGCCGGCGCGGCGGCGGCCACCGGCTACCTTCCGGAGCACCACCCCTTCCTGATGGCCTTCGCGGCCCTCGAGCTTCTCGCAGCCCTGTCCGAGACTTTCTTCGCGCTGCTCGAGGGGCGCGAGCGGATGGACCGCGCGGCGCTCGTCGCCGTCGTCCGTTCCGTCGTGAACTTCGCGGGCGTCGCCGCGGTCTGGGGGCTGGGGGGCGGACTCGGGGATCTCCTCCTCGCCTTCCTGGGCGCGCGCCTGGCCCAGCTCGCGGCCCTCCTCGCGGTCTGCCCGGCCGTCCTCGGCCATCTCCGGCTCCGGGTGGATCGGCGCCTGTTCCGGGGGCTTCTCGTGGCGGCCCTTCCCTTCGTGGCGATCGGCTTCGCCTTCATGGCGCGCCGGAGCCTGGACGTCGTGCTGCTCGCGCGCCTGTCGACGATCGCGGAGGTTTCGCTCTACGCGGCTGC